>NZ_JACFYV010000049.1:0-39407 GCF_016759955.1 Burkholderia sp. KCJ3K979 | reverse complement strand
GGCGATTTCAGCCGCGCCGGCTTTTCTTCCACTTCGCCGTGCGCTTCGCGCAGCAACTCGCGCTCGACCGCATCGACGGCCTGTTGCGCATGCGCGCCGCGGCCGACCAGCTCGACCGTCGCGCCTTCGCCGGCGCCGAGGCCGAGCAGGCCGACGACGCTCGCGATCGACGCCTTGCGGCCGTCGAACAGCACGTCGACGGTCGCGTCGAAGCCGCGCGCGGCTTCACGCGCCCGCGCGGCCGGCCGCGCATGCAGGCCACCCGGCTGCGCGAGCACGATCTCGCGACGCACTTCGTTGTGCGCGGCCGCACCGGCCTGCGCTGCCTGCGCGGCGGCTTCGCCCTTGCCGCGCAGCGCGAGCAGCGGCGTCTCGCCGGCGGTCGCGAAACCGCTCGCGCGCTCGACCACTTCGAACGCGTCGGAATTCGCGATCGCGATCACCGACACGAGCGAATGCGCGTTTCGCGCCACCGCGTCCTGGTCGAACTCGATCAACAGCGCGCCCGCTTCGACGCGGGCGCCGGCTTCGACGTGCGCGATGAAGCCCTGCCCGTTCAGCTCGACGGTGTCGATGCCGATGTGCAACAGCACTTCCGCGCCTTGCGGTGTCGTGATCGTCACCGCGTGACCGGTGCGCGCGAGATGCGACACGACGCCCGCGCACGGCGCGACGAGCTTGCCCGCGAGCGGGTCGATGCCGATGCCGTCGCCGAACATCCCGCCGGAGAACACCGGATCGGGCACGTCGGCCAGTGCGACGATCGGCCCCGTCAACGGGCTAAGCAGAACGATCTGATCGTGGTTGGGGCTCTTCAACTGGGATTCCTCGGCGCGTCTCATCGGCTTTCTCGGCTATCAATGCGTTTCGGTGACTTTGTTCAGGTGGCGCGGCGTGTCGGGATTGCGCCCGCGTGCGACGGCGAGATCCGCCGCCATCACGTAGAACGAAAGAATGGCGGCGATCGGGTCGAGCGCCGAATGGGCGGACTGCGCGAGCGGCAGCACGGTGCCCGATACGCCGGGCGTCGATACGCCGGGCGTGCCGGCGGGCGCCGCGAGCAGCACGGCGGCGCCGCGTGCGCGCATGTCGGCGGCGAGCTGCAGCAGGCCGGCCTGCTCGGGCCCGGGCGGCGCGAACACGAGCAGCGGATAGTCGCGGTCGATGAGTTCCATCGGGCCGTGACGGACTTCGGCGCTCGAGAACGCCTCGGCCTGGATGCCGGACGTTTCCTTCAGCTTCAGCGCGGCTTCCTGCGCGATCGCGAGGCCCAGGCCGCGGCCGATGACGATCATCCGTTCGACGCCCGCGAGCGCCGCGACGGCCGGCGACCAGTCGAGCCGGCCGGCCTGCGCGAGCACGTCGGGCAGGCCGCGCAATGCGGTGATCAGCGCGGCGTCGCGCTGCCAGTACGCGACGATCTGCGCGGACAGCGACAGCATCGCGATATAGCTCTTGGTCGCGGCAACCGACAGTTCGGGGCCGGCCAGCAGCGGCAACTGGTGTTCGCACGCATCGGCGAGCGGCGACGGCAGCACGTTCACGGCGGCGACGGTACGCGCGCCGGCTTCGCGCAGCGCGGCCATCGTGTTGACGAGATCGGGGCTCTTGCCCGACTGGGAGAACGCGAGCGCGAGCTGGTCCTGCACCTTCAGCGGCGCCTGCTGCAGCGTCGCGACCGACATCGGCAGCGACGCGACCGGCACGCCGAGGCGGCTCATCGTCAGGCTCGCGAAATAGCTGGCGGCGTGATCCGAGCTGCCGCGCGCGACCGTCAACGCGACGGCCGGCGGGTGATCGAGCAATTGGCCGGCGAGCGCTTCGACGCGCGTGGTGTCGGCGAGTTGCGCGGCGACGACCTGGGCGGACTCGCGCGCTTCCTTAAGCATATTCGACAATCGATTCTCCTTCGACATAGGTCGCGGTGAGGTTCAGGTCGCGATCGAACACCGCGAGGTCGGCCCAGGCGCCGCGCTCGAGGCGGCCGCGATCTGCGACGCCGAGGTAGTCGGCCGCGTAGCGCGACATCCGGTTCGACACGTCGGCGATCGGCAGGCCGAGCGACACGAGGTTGCGCAGCGCCTGGTCCATCGTCAGCGTGCTGCCGGCGAGCGTGCCGTCGGCGAGCCGCACGCCGCCGAGGCACTTCGTCACGTGCTGGCTGCCGAGTCGGTATTCACCGTCGGGCATGCCGGTGGCGGACGTGCTGTCGGTCACGACGTACAGGCGCGGAATCGCGCGCAGCGCCGCCCGGATCGCACCCGGGTGGACGTGCAGCAGGTCAGGGATGATTTCCGCGTATTCGGCGTGCGCGAGCGCCGCGCCGACGAGGCCCGGGTTGCGGTGATGCAGCGGCGACATCGCGTTGAACAGGTGCGTGAAACCGCATGCGCCGTGCTTGAGCGCGGCGACCGCATCGTCATAGGTCGCGAGCGAGTGGCCGAGCTGCACGCGTACGCCGCGCGCGGCCATCTCGCCGATGATCTCGATGTGGCCCGCGATTTCCGGCGCAAGCGTGACGACGCGGATCGGCGCGATCGACAGGTACTTCAGCACCTCGTCGAGCACGGCCGACACGGCCGCGTCGGGCTGCGCGCCGAGCTTGCCCGGGTTGATGTACGGGCCTTCGAGATGCACGCCCAGCACGCGCGCGCCGCCCGGCGTGCGGTTCCGCGCGACGGTGCCGAGGTTCGCGACGACTTCCATCAGCTCGTCGCGCGGCGCGGTCATCGTCGTCGCGAGCAGGCTCGTCGTGCCGAATTGCGCGTGCGTGCGGACGATCGTCTCGATCGCGTCGCCGCCTTCCATCACGTCGGCGCCGCCGCCGCCATGCACGTGCAGGTCGATGAAGCCGGGCAGGATGTACGGCGCGTCGTTCGTCGCGGGATCGACGGGCGTGCCGTCGAGCGTGGTGATGCGGCCGTTCTCGCTATCGAGCGAACCGTGAATCCAGCCGTCGGGGGTGAGGATGTTGCCAGTCAGCATGACGTTCTCTTGATGATCGGGTGACGCGAGCGTCCGCGTCGTGATGTGCCAATCCGTTGCGATTCATTGCGCGCGATTGCGTTCCATCGCGATCGCGCGGGATGCGCGGGCAGTCTCGCGCGTCAGCGTTTCAGTTCGGCGACGAAGTCGTAGTAGTCGTCGCGGCAATACGTTTCGGTCACTTCGATCGCACGCTGGTCGGCGCCGTAGCCGACGCGCGTGATCACCAGCAATGCCGAGCCCGGCTTCACCGCCATCCATTTCGCGATCGCGTGCGTGGCATTCGCCGCGCGAAAGTGCTGCAGCGCGCGCACGACGGTCATGCCGCGCGTATCGAGGTATTCGTACAGCGACGCGCCGAGCGCCTGCGGATCGGGCACCACCGCGGCCGGCAGCGTCGAATGCTCGATGGCCATCACGATGCCGTCCGCGCGGCGCAGCCGTTCGAGCCGCGCCACCGTCGCGCCGGGCGCGAGGCCGAGATGCGTGAGCTCGTCACGGCTCGCGGCGCGCAGCGTGCGCGACAGCCACACCGAATCGGGCACGAAGCCGCGCTGCTGCATCTTCGCGGTGAAGCCGACGAGCCGCGACAGCGGATCGGCGACGCGCGGCGTGATGAAGCTGCCCGCGCCGCGCGCTCGCTTGATCAGGCCCTGCTCGACCAGCAGCGCGAGCGCACGACGCGCGGTGATTCGCGACACGCCGACCGACCCCGACAGCAGCCGCTCCGACGGCAGCGCCTCGCCGGCCCGCCACGCGCCGGCGTGGATCGCGCTCGCCAGATTGCGGGCGAGCTGCAAATAGAGCGGCGTGTCGTCGAGGGGGTCGGGCGCCAGTTCGGACCAGCCGGTTTCCATGTGCCTCCGGGTGTCGGACGACGATCCGTGACCGTCGAAAGTGAACGCATTATATAACCACCATAATACCAGTCAACGAACTGGTATTAGTGCCGCGGAAATCGCCGAAAGCCTTGCGCGGCAAGCGTTTTAGTGCCGGCAAAGCCTTTGTTTACAACGCGGCGCGGGATAGGGATTTACCCGAAGTGGTATGCAAAGGGACAGTTCCAGTGCGGGGACCGGCCGGGTTTCCGGCACGAATATGAGACCAGAATAGAACCAATTTGACTGACTGGTATGCATCGACGACAGAGCGCCGGTGCGACGCACGGATCAGTGGAATTCGCGGCTCGACGTGCGCAGGCCGCCGAGCAGCGGCGTCAGATCCTCGAAATGCTGCGCGACGAGGTGCCGCACGTCGCTCACGACCTGCCACACGCCGGACGCCGCAAGCAGCCGCGAATCGAGCGTTTCGCGGCGCTGCCGCGCGAGCAGTTCGGGCCGGACGATCACGTTCACGCAGCCCGTTTCGTCCTCGAGCGTCATGAACATCACGCCCTTCGCGGTGCCCGGCATCTGTCGCGCGATCACGAGTCCGCATGCGCGTGCGAGCCGGCCGTCGGGACGGTCGCGCAACTCGGCCGCGGACGACAGCCGCTGCGCGCGCAGCGCCGGCCGCAGCAACGCGACCGGGTGGCGGTTCAGCGTGAGGCCGGTGGTGTGATAGTCGGCGAGGATGTCGTCGGCTTCCGACGGCGCGCCGAGCGCGGGCTGCTCCGCCTCGTCGATCGGCGCGGCGGCGAGCAGGTCGCGCTCCGGCGCCGCGGCGACGGCCTGCCACAGCGCATCGCGGCGATGGCCGGCGAGCGTCGCGAGCGCGTTCGCCGCGGCGAGCGCCTCGAGATCGCGGCGTTCGAGCTGCGCGCGGCGGGCAAGGCTGTCGATGCTATCGAACGGGCCGGCGGTGCGAGCGGCCTCGATGCGCCGCGCGGCGGCTTCGCTCAGGCCGCGCACGAGCGACAGGCCGAGCCGCACGGCCGGTTGACCATGTGGGGGCGGCTGGTCGGGCAGTGCTTCGAGCGACGCTTCCCAACCGCTTTGCGTGACGTCGATCGGCAGCACCTTCACGCGATGACGCTTCGCGTCCTGCACGAGCTGCGACGGCGGGTAGAACCCCATCGGCTGGCTGTTCAGCAGCGCGGCGAGGAAGATCGCGGGTTCGTGGCATTTGAGCCAGCTGCTCGCGTACGCGAGTTTCGCGAAGCTGGCGGCGTGGCTTTCCGGGAAACCGTATTCGCCGAAGCCCTTGATCTGCTCGAAGATCTGTTCGGCGAATTCGCGCGTGTAGTTGCGTTCGAGCATCCCGCTGATGATCTTGTCCTGATATTTCTCGAGATTGCCCTTGCGTTTCCACGCGGCCATCGCGCGGCGCAAGTCATCCGCTTCGCCGGGTGTAAAACCGGCCGCGACGATCGCGATCTGCATCACCTGCTCCTGGAAGATCGGCACACCCAGCGTGCGAACGAGCACTTCCTTGAGCGCGTCGCTCGGATACGTGACCTCCCCCTTCTCTTCTCCGGCCACGATCCTGCGCCGCTTCAAATACGGATGCACCGCGCCGCCTTGAATCGGACCGGGCCGCACGATCGACACCTGGACGACGAGATCGTAGTAGTTGCGCGGCCTCAACCGCGGCAGCATCGACATCTGCGCGCGCGATTCGATCTGGAACACGCCGACGGTATCGGCACGGCAGATCATGTCGTAGGTTGCCTTGTCATCCTGCGGAATGTGTTTCAGCGTGAATGGCTTGCCGTCCTTCGCTGGTCCGCGCCACGCAGTGCGCAGGTCGAACGCGCGATGCAGCGCCGACAGCATGCCGAGCGCGAGCACGTCGACCTTCATCAGCCCGAGCGCTTCGAGATCGTCCTTGTCCCACTGGATCACGCGCCGCCCGTCCATCGCCGCATTTTCGACCGGCACGAGCCGCGTGAGCTTGCCGCGGCTGATCACGAAGCCGCCCGAATGCTGCGACAGGTGGCGCGGAAAGTTGAGCAGGCGCCCCGCCAGTTCGGCCCATGTCTGAATGATCGGCGTCGCCGGATCGAGCCCGGTCGACGCGAATTGCTGCAGCAGATCGCGGCTGCCGTCGAACCAGCGATGGCCCTTCGCGACGCGGTCGACCAGCATCGGATCGACACCGAGCGCCTTGCCGGTTTCACGCAGCACGCCGCGCGGGCGATACGTCGAGACGGCGGCGGCAAGCGCGGCGCGATCCTTGCCGTATTTTTCGTAGATGTGCTGGATCACCTCTTCGCGGCGCTGATGCTCGAAGTCGACGTCGATATCCGGCGGCTCGCCTCGCTTCTCGCTGATGAAGCGCTCGAACAGCATCGTGCTCTGATCGGGATTCACTTCGGTGATGCCGAGGCAGTAACAGACCACCGAGTTCGCGGCCGAACCCCGCCCTTGGCACAAGATGTTCTGACTGCGCGCGTATTTGACGATGTCGTAGACGGTCAGGAAGAACGGCTCGTATTCCAGTTTCGCGATCAGGGCAAGTTCGTACCGGATCTGCTTTGCCACCTTCTCCGGCACACCATTCCAATAGCGTCGAGCAACACCTGCCCACGTCTCCTGCTTCAAGTAACTGGTCGGCGTGTGTCCGCGCGGCACGAGTTCGAGTGGATATTCATACTTCAAATCGTCGAGATCGAAATCGCACGCATCGAGCATCGCACACGTTTCCGCGATCTCTTCCGCCGAAAACAACTTCGCGATCCGCCCGCGCGAACGCAGATGCTGCTCCGCATTCGGCGCGAGCGCATAGCCGCACTCGGCCACCGGCATCCCGACACGAATCGCCGTCATCACGTCCTGCAGCGGCTTGCACGAGCGCACGTGCATCGTCACGTCGCCGAGCGCGACGAGTCGCACGCCGCGCCGTTTGCCGGCCGCACGAATCTCGTCGCGCTGCACGCCGTCGAGCGCGCGCTGCAACTGCACGAGCCCGACCCGCGCACGCTCGCCGAACGTCGCGCGAAACCACGCGACCTGCGCATCGAGCACGTCCGCCCGCACCGGATACGTCGGCACGAGAATCGCGAAGCAGTCGGGCATCCCGCGCAGGTGTGCAAACTTCGCCGGCGGCGCCGACAGCATCCGCGACGTCAGCTTGTACGTCCCCTTCGGAGCCTCCATCCGCCGCCATGAAATCAGCTCGGACAGATTGCCGTACCCTTCGCGGTTCTGCGCGAGCAACACGAGCCCGAACGCACCGGGGCCCGGGTCGTGGCCGGGTGCGACTTCATCCGGCGTGACGTCGAAATACGAACCGATGACGAGCGACAGCCCTTCCTCTTTAGCGGCGACATGCATGCGCGGCGCGCCGGCGAGCGAGCATTCGTCGGTGATCGCGATCCCGCGATAGCCGAGTTTCACCGCACGCTCGACCAGTTCCTCCGCATGCGATGCGCCATGCAGGAACGAAAAATTCGAGCGGCAGAACAACTCCGCGTAATCGGGCAGCAAGCTGAATTCCGCAACCATCTTCGTTCACCCGAACAGGCCGTGCAGGAACCAGCGCGGCGCAGCCTGACTGCTCGTCCGCTCCCTGAACACCCAATAGCACGCACCCTCTTCGTCCTGCGCGACGTGGTAATCGCGTGCAACGAGCTGCCCGTCGAACCACCCGGCTTCGATCCGCTCGGCCGACGACATCATCCGGAGCGGCGTATGAAATACCGGCCGCTCGCCGCGCATCAGCAACGGCAGCGGCTCGGCCAGCAGCCACGCGGGACGCGGCGGCGCGGCGGGTGAAACAGCAGCGGGCTTGCCGGCCTGCGCATCGAGCGGTAGCCAACGATTCGCAGCTTCGGGCCGGTAATCGGCGACAGGCGCCGCGCGCAGCACGTTCTCCGCGCCGAGCCGCGCGACCAGCAACTCGAACAACCGCTCGCGGGTTTCCCGCGTACCGCCCGGCTCGGGAAAAAGATCGTCGGCCGGCGGCGCGACCGATTCGACGCGCGTGGCCTTCAGCCGCACCGCGATCACCGCGGCCGGCAACTCGACGCGCGCGAGCCGCTCGCCCAGCAGCCGCATGAAATGCGCTTCGTCGCGCACGGGCGCCGCGAACGCGAGCTCGAGCGGGGTCGGCGGCACGGCCTGACGGCCGCGCTCGTGCTCGAGATCGAAGGTCATCGCGGCCAGCGACAGTTGCCGCGCGGCCAGCCAGCCGCACAGCTGCACGACGAGCCGCCGCGCGGCGAACAGCACGGCTTCCGCGTATTCGACGCGCTCCGGCAATTCGAGCCGCACGTCGAACACGGGCGGCACCGCCATCCATGCGAGCGGCTCGACCGCTTCGCCGTACGCCCGATCGAGCGCGGCCAGCAGCGCGGGACCGCAGCGCCGCTGCAGCCCCGCGCGCGGCAGCCGGCGCAGATCGGCGAGCGTGCGGCAGCCGAGGCCGTCGAACCAGCCCGCATACGGACGCGCATCGGGCAGCAGCACGCACGGCAACCGATCGAGCGTGCGGACGAGCGAGCCCTGGCGCGCGACACGGCGCCGGATGCGTGCCCGCGCCGACGTGCGCGCGAGCAGCCACGCGCCGCACCCGGTCGGCGCGGCGGACAGGCGCGCCGCGTAGCCGAGCGCCGCGAGCGTCGCACGCACCTGTCGGCACAGCGACGGCAGCCCGCCGAACAGCCGCAGGCTCGGGCCGACGTCGACGATCAGCGTGGCTTCGTCGCCGAGCGCGACGCACGGCGAGAAGCGCAGCAACGCGAGCGCGACCGCGCGCAGCGCATCGGCTTCGCGGGCGGGATCGCGGTCGACGAGCAGCGTGTCCGGCGCGAGCGTGAGCACGCCGCCGCGCTTCATGCCCGCGCGCACGCCCTGCCGGCGCGCGGCCGCATCGGCGATCAGCACGACCCCCTGCTCGAGCACCGCGCAGCCTGCCTCGCTGGCCTCGCCGGCCGCCGCGTCAGACGGCGGCGGGGCGCACACGTCGAGCGGCAGGCGCGGCAGATGGATGCCGAGCAAGACGCGCATAGCGGCTCTCCACGATGGGCGACGGCAAATCGAGCACGAGCGGCTCGCTGCGCGCGGGCCCGCGACGCTTGATGATGTCGAGCGACACGCCGCCCGGCACCGGATACAGCGCGACGCGCAGCACGGCCGGCGACGGCTGCCGCGCGGCCGACAGCGGACGCAGCATCACGAACAGCGTGTCGCCGGTGCGCGCGGCCGCGAGATGCAGGCGCCGCAGCGCATCGGGCCGCGCGTCCTGCCAGAGCAGCAGCGCGCCGCAACAGCCGGTCTTGAGCGCCTGCTCGGCGGCCCACAGTGCATCGGTGCGGCTACCGGCGCGCAGCCACAGCAGCGTATCGGCCGGCACGCCGAGACTGGCGAGCGCGGTGGCATGCGGCGACTGCGGCGGCGCGACGAGCGCGAGCGGCCGCCGCGCGCTGACGCTGCGGGCGAGCGCGGGCGCGAGCAGCCGCATCTCGCCGCAGCCCGGCTGCGCGGCCAGCAGTTCGACGAGGCCGCCGACCGGCCAGCCGCCACCCGGCAGCTCGGCCGACAGCGGCGCGAAGCCCGTGTCGATCGTGCGCGGACCGCCGCGCGCGAGCTGCGAGCCGCGCCAAAGGGACGGATGAAGGGATTCGGGAGCAATGGAGGATGCGAGCATGACGCCACCCACAACTGTATGGATATACAGTATATGGCAATGCGTCCGCGCCGCACAGCACCGGTGTAGAACCGGTTTTCGTCGGAAGAAATCAGGGAGAAGCCGGCGCGCCCGTCATGCCACGGCGCGCCGGCCCGTCGGCCGTTGGTCAGTGGTCAGCGGCCCGTCAGCCGAGCAGCAGCGCGTCGTCGTCGAGCTGCTCGTGCCGCACCTTCTCGAACATCTGCAGCAGGTCCGGCACGTCGAGCCCGCGACGCGCCTCGCCCGACACGTCGAGCACGACCTGCCCCTGGTGCAGCATCACCGTGCGGTCGCCGTAGTCGAGCGCCTGCCGCATGCTGTGCGTGACCATCATCGTCGTCAGCTTGCTCTCGGCGACGATGCGCGCGGTCAGCTCCAGCACGAACGCGGCCGTCTTCGGGTCGAGCGCGGCCGTGTGCTCGTCGAGCAGCAGGATTCGCGACGGCCGCAGCGACGCCATCAGCAGGCTCACCGCCTGCCGCTGGCCGCCCGACAGCAGCCCGATCCGGTCGGTCAACCGGTTTTCCAGCCCGAGGTTCAGCAGCCGCAGCTTGTCGCGGAACAGCTCGCGCGACGGCCGGTCGAGCGCCGCGCGAAAACCGCGCCGCGTGCCGCGCGCCATCGCGAGCGCCATGTTCTCCTCGATCGTCAGCGCCTCGCAGGTGCCGGCCATCGGGTCCTGGAACACGCGCGCGACGAGGTGCGCGCGATCCCACGCGGCCTTGCGCGTGACGTCCGTGCCGTCGATCGCGATGCGCCCCGCATCGACACGCTGGTCGCCGCTGACCGCATTGAGGAAGGTCGACTTGCCGGCGCCGTTCGAGCCGATCACCGCGACGAACTGGCCGTCGGGAATCTCGAGCGACAGCCCGCGCAGCGCGCGCGTCTCGATCGGCGTGCCGGGATTGAACGTGAGTTTGAGATCGTGTGCGGACAGCATGTCATGCCCCTCCGTTCTTGCGCGCGAACAGCTTCTTGCGCGTCGCCGGCAGCACCAGCGCGATCGTGACGAGCGCGGCCGTCACGAGGTTCAGGTCCTGCGCCTTCAGGCCGATGAATTCGCTGTTCAGCGCGAGCGCGATGAAGAAGCGGTAGACGATCGCGCCGAGCACGACGGCGAGCGTCGTCAGCACCAGCCGGCGCGCGGGCAGCAGCGTCTCGCCGATGATCACCGCGGCCAGCCCGATCACGATCGTGCCGATCCCCATCGAGATGTCCGAGCCGCCCTGCGTCTGCGCGAACAGGGCGCCCGCGAGCGCGACGAGCGCGTTCGACAACGCCATCCCGGCGAGCGTCGCACGGCCGGTCGCGATGCCTTGCGCACGCGCCATCCGCGGGTTCGCGCCGGTCGCGCGCATCGCGAGGCCGAGCTGCGACGAGAAGAACCAGTCGAGGCCGAGCTTCGCGACCACGACGACGATCGCGAGCAGCGCCGGGCGCAGCACGTAATCGGGCATCCAGTCGGGCTGCAGCACGGTGAAGAGCGTCGGCTCCGTGATCAGCGGCACGTTCGGCCGGCCCATGATCCGCAGGTTCACCGAGTAGAGCGCGATCATCATCAGGATACTGGCGAGCAGATCCATGATCTTCAGGCGCACGTTCAGCCAGCCGGTGACGAAGCCGGCCAGCGCGCCCGCGACGATCGCGATCACGGTCGACGTGAACGGGTCATGGCCGGCCGAGATCAGCGTCGCGGCGACAGCGCCGCCGAGCGGAAAGCTGCCGTCGACGGTGAGGTCGGGGAAGTTGAGGATGCGAAACGAGATCAGCACCCCGAGGGCGACGAGGCTGAAGATCAGGCCGATCTCCAGTGCGCCCAGAAACGAGAACAGAGACATGATGGGGAAATCCTGTTGCTTCCCGGCCGGACGTGTACGGCCGGGCGAAGCGAACGGGCGGCCCCGGGTGGAGGCCGCCCGTCCGGCGATGTCGTCGAGACCCGGATCGGGCCTGCCAGCGCGGCAGTCGGGCCGCGGCTTACTTGATGACCGTCTTCGCTTCCTTGACGAGATCTGGCGACAGCGTGACGCCCTGCTTCGCGGCCGCGCCCGTATTGACGAACAGCTCGAGGTTGCTGCTCGTCTCCGACGCGATCGCGCCCGGCTTCTCGCCCTTCAGGATGCGCGCGACGACCTTGCCCGTCTGGCGGCCGAGGTCGCCGTAGTTGATGCCGAGCGCCGCGATGCCGCCGCGCTTCACGCTGTCGGTATCGCCCGCGACGAGCGGGATCTTCGCTTCGTTCGCGACCTTCACGAGCGCTTCGTACGCGGACACGACGTTGTTGTCGGTATTCGTGTAGATCACGTCGACCTTGCCGATCAGGCTCTTCGCGGCCGGGCCGATGTCGACGGTACGCGGCGCGGCCGCTTCCTTCAGCGTCATCCCCTGCTTCGCGAGGATCTCCTTGAGCTCCTTCACGACGACGACCGAATTCGCCTCGCCCGGGTTGTAGACCATGCCGACCGTCTTCGCATTCGGCACGACGCGCTTGATCAGCGCGACCTGGCGATCGAGCGGCAGCTTGTCGGACACGCCCGTCACGTTGGTGCCCGACGGGCCCCAGCCCTTCACGAGCTGCGCGGCGACCGGGTCGGTCACGCCCGAGTAGACGACCGGCACGCTCTTCGTTGCGGCGACGACCGACTGCGCGGCCGGCGTCGCGATCGCGACGATCACGTCTGGCTTGTCGCCGACGAACTTGCGCGCGATCTGCGCGGCCGTGCCCGTGTTGCCCTGCGCGCTCTGGTATTCCCACTTGAGCTTGTCGTCGCCGTAACCTTCCGCCTTCAGTTCGGCGCGCACGCCGTCGCGGATCGCATCGAGCGCCGGATGGTCGACGATCGACAGCACCTTGACGGTCTGGGCATGCGCGGCGCCGGCCAGCACGAGTGCGGCGACGCCGGCCGTGATCGAACGGATCGCGAAAGTCTTGAATTGCTTCATGGGTATGTCTCCCCCGTATTGTGTCGGTTCTGGATGATGGATTCCCGCCGCCGTCGGGCGGGCGCCGCCCGTGCGTACGAAACGCGGGCGATCGGCCCGCGCATGCTCCGGGAAAGCATGCAGCGGCGAACGCACGAGGATACCATTTCCGCAGACCACCGCCTGACTCCACGCTTTCACGCGGCCCGCCGGACGCCGCCCTCGCCGAGGCCCCGCGAAGGCGTCCAAAGCCCCGCCGGTGGCGGCTCCGGCGCGCGTCGGCCAACGCATCAGCCGTGCTCATGGCTTTACGCTATGCTGTCGGCCGACCCAATCCACTCCATCGGAGGGCAGATGAAACGGGGTATCCGAGCCATCGCGTTCGCCGCCGTCGCGCTGGCGCTGCCGGGCGCGGCGTTCGCGCTGACCGACGGCAGCGCGCCATACGACGACTGCATGCTCAATGCGCTGCGCGAAAGCCGCAACGGCGCGGCGGCCCAGTTGATCCAGCGCTCGTGCGACGCGCTGTACCGCAACAACGCGATGCTGCTGCCGCGCGAGCGGCGCTTTCACGAGTGCGTCGTGCAGTCGCTGCCCGGCGTGCGCGACAACTACGCGATCCAGCAGATCATGTCGATCTGCTCGCGGCGCGGCGAGATGTAGGCGCACCTGCCGCGCCAATGAAAAAGGGCCTGCGCGATGCAGGCCCTGTTCGTTCAGCGGTCCGACCGGTGAGCGGCGTTCAGAACGACGCGACCATCGAGCCCTTGAACTGCTTCTTGATGAATTCCTTCACTTCCGGCGACTGGTACGCCTTGACCAGCTTCTTCACCCACGGCTGATCCTTGTCCTTCGCGCGCACGGCGATCAGGTTCGCGTACGGGCTGGTCAGCGCCTCGAGCGCGATCGCGTCCTTGGTCGGCTGCAGGTTCGCGGCCAGCGCGTAGTTGGTGTTGATCACGGCCGCGTCGACGTCCGACAGCACGCGCGGCAGTTGCGCGGCGTCGAGTTCGGAGATCTTCAGCTTCTTCGGGTTCTCGGCGATGTCGAGCACCGTCGCGTTGTTGCCGCCCGTGCCGGCGCCCGCCTTCAGCTTGATCACGCCTTGCGTCTGCAACAGCAGCAGCGCGCGGTTTTCGTTCGACGGATCGTTCGGCACCGCGAGCTTCGCGCCCTGCGGCAGATCCTTCAGCGACTTGAACTTCTTCGAGTACACGCCGATCGGCGAGATGTAGGTCAGGCCCGCGCTGACGATCTTGTAGCCGCGCTGCTTCACCTGGCTGTCGAGGTAGGGCTGGTGCTGGAAGCTGTTCGCATCGAGGTCGCCCGAATCGAGCGCCGCGTTCGGCTGCACGTAGTCGTTGAACTCGATGACCTTCACGTTCAGGCCTTCCTTCTCTTTCGCGACCTTCTGCACGACTTGCCAGACTTCCGAATCCGGGCCGGCGACCGTGCCGACCTTGATCACCTTGTCTTCGGCGTGCGCGCCGGCCGACAGTGTCAGCGCGGCACCGGTGGCCAGCACGGAAAATACCTTCAGGAGACTGCGACGCTTCATCTGTTTCTCGCTTGCTTGCTTACTTGAAATGGGGCGCGATACGGGTATGCCCGGACTCGCAGGAAGGGCCAAATGGTGTCACAGGATCGGCGGGAAGTGAAATACATCCCGCTCATATGGGTATGCACCAGCGCAGTGCTGGCGGCCGACGTGTCGACTCGGCCGTTAGTTGCATTTCTCACTCAACGCATCGGTCCGTCGACCGACCGCGTCACGCCGCCACCGCCTCGTCGGCCGTCTGCTTGCCGAAGGCCGGCTCGGCTGCCCGCGCGCCGGCTCCGCGCGGCGACGCGCCGGCGGTATTGCCGACCCGGAACGCGCCGACCGCGTCGCGCAGCCGTACGGCCTGCTCCTGCAGCGACGCGGCCGCCGCCGCGGCTTCCTCGACCAGCGCCGCGTTCTGCTGCGTCACCTGGTCCATCTGCGTGACCGCGCGCCCGACCTGCGTGATGCCGCTCGCCTGCTCCTCGGACGCGGCCGCGATCTCGCCCATGATGTCGGTCACGCGCGCGACCGCCTGCAGGATCTCGCCCATCGTCGTGCCGGCCTGGCCGACCAGCGTCGAGCCGTTGCGCACGCGCTCGACCGAATCGACGATCAGCTCGCGAATCTCCTTCGCGGCCGTCGCGCTGCGCTGCGCGAGCGAACGCACCTCGCCCGCGACCACCGCGAAGCCGCGCCCCTGCTCGCCCGCACGGGCGGCCTCGACCGCCGCGTTCAGCGCGAGGATGTTGGTCTGGAATGCGATGCCCTCGATCACGCCGATGATGTCGGCGATCTTGCGCGAACTGTCGTCGATCTCGCCCATCGTGCCGATCACGCGGTTCACGACGTCGCTGCCGGTGCGCGCGATGTCCGACGCGTTGTTCGCGAGCCCGCTCGCCTGCCGCGCGTTGTCGGCGTTCTGCTTCACCGTCGCGGTCAGCTGCTCCATGCTCGCGGCCGTTTCCTCGAGCGACGCGGCCTGCTCCTCGGTGCGCTGCGACAGGTCGTCGTTGCCGGCCGAGATCTGGCGGCTCGCCGACGCGATCGCTTCGGCCGACTGGCGAATCCCGCCGATCGTCGCCTGCAGCCGCGCCTGCATGTCGTGCATCGCGGCCATCATGCTCGTGCGGTCGCCCGCGCGCACCGGCACCGGCAGCGTGAGGTCGCCCTGCGCGATGCGCGCCGCGAGCGCGGCCGCTTCGTCCGGCTCGCCGCCGAGGCTGCCGCGCACGTTGCGGATGATCACCAGCATCGCCGCGCTGATCACGAAGCCGATCACGAACACCACGGCCAGGTGGCCGAGCAGCGTCCGGTAGTAGACGGTGTCGATGTCCTTCAGGAACACGCCGCTCGAGATGTTCCAGTCCCACGGCGCGAACCGCGTGACGTAGCTGATCTTCGGCACGGCCGTCTCGCTGTGCGGCAAGCGCCCGCGATATTCGGCGAATCCGCTGCCGGTTGCCTTCGCGGCGTTCAGGATCGTCACGAACAGCGGCTTGCCGTCCGGATCGAGATAGTCGCCGACCTGCGTGTCGACGAGCTTCGGCAGCGTCGGATGCATCAGCACGACCGGCTTCGAATCCATCACGAACACATAGCCCGAATCGCCGTAGCGCATCGCGGCCAGGCGCGCGAGCGCGTCGCGCTTCGCGTCGGCCTCGGGCAGCGTGCCGTTCTGCGCGAGCGCGTGATAGGCCTTCACGATGCCCGCCGCCGAGTCGACGAGATTCGCGATGCCGGCCTTGCGTTCGGCGAGCATCGTCGCGCGCGTCTCGTAGGCGCTCCATGCGCCGACGCCCAGAAGACCGATCCATACCAGCGCAAGCGCGAGCCACAGCTTGCGGTTCAAACTCATTCTGCTCATCTGCGTGCCTCTGTCGATGTCGATGCATCCGGCGCGCGAACGGCCTGCCGCGCGCAAACGGTTGCTCTTTTATTTACGGCAACGAGGCTTACATCTTGAATACACGCGAACCCGGCGAACCGGAGATCGACAAACGCACCGCCCGCCGGCGCGACAGCCCGCATCCGCTGTGCTAAAAAGACCGGCTGACCGGCGCACAAGGCGCCGGCATCATTCCAGGGCCATCCATGTACGTCATCGACATCCACTACACCGCGTCGCTCGAGCGCATCGACGACGCGCTCGAACGCCACCGCGCGTACCTGCAGCCGCAGTTCGACAAGGGCATCTTCATCGCGGCGGGGCCGAAGGTGCCGCGCGAAGGCGGCGTGATCCTCGCGGCCCGCATCGATCGCGACGAACTCGACGCGATCCTCGAAACCGACCCGTTCGTCACCGAGGGGCTCGCCACCTATCGCGTGACGGAATTCCGGATCACGCGCGCCGCGTCGGGCTTCAACGTGCCGGCGCTGCCGTAACGCGGCGTCCGCGCAATACGTGCGCAATACGTGCGCAGTACGCGCGCATGCCGACGCGCCGCCCGGCGGGCAGCGCATGCGCACGACAACGAGAGCGGGAAAACGCGACGGCGCGAAAGCGGCCGTCACGCGCAACGCCGGGCCGGGCGCCCGGCGTGCCGGTCAGTCGACCAGCAGCTTCAGGTCGTGGACCCACGGAGCCGGGCCCTGACCGTCGCGCACGAACAGGCGCAGCTTGCCGTCGCGGTCGAACACGTAGCTCGCGGCCGTGTGATCCATCGTGTAACTGCCGGGCGTCTTGCCGGGCACCTTCGCGTAGTACACGCGGAAATCCTTCGTGACCTTCTTCAGCGCCGCTTCGTCGGCCGGCCGCAGCCCGATGAACGACGGATCGAACGCGGGCACGTACTGGCCGAGCAGCGCCGGCGTGTCGCGTTCCGGATCGACGGTGACGAACAGCACCTGCACGCGCTTCGCGGCGTCGGGGCCGAGCTGCTTCAGCGCTTCGGACAATTCGGCCATCGTGGTCGGGCACACGTCCGGGCAATGCGTATAGCCGAAGAACATCACGACGGCACGGCCCTTGAAGTCGGCGAGCGTGCGGACCTTGCCGGTCGTATCGGGCAGCGAGAAGTCGCTGCCGAACTGCGTGTTGCCGGTGATGTCGAGATTCTGGAATTTCGGCGCGTTGTCGCATCCGGCGAGCAGCAGCGCTGCCGTGAATGCGCACGCGAGCATCCAGCCTTGGCGCGCGCGGCGCCCGAACCGTGATGGAAGCATTGCGTTCAAACCGTGCGGTTACACGCCGAGCAGCGGGCGTGCATAGTGATCGACGAGCAGCGCGGCAAACAGCAGCGACAGATAGACGATCGAATAGCGGAAGGCCTTGCGGGCGAGTTCGTCCGAATAGTCGCGATGGATCTTCCACGCATACGCGAGGAACACCGCGCCGAGCAGCACCGCGCTCGTCAGGTAGACGGCCCCGCTCATCCCGGAAATGAACGGCATCAGCGTGACCGCGAACAGGATCACCGTGTACAGCAGGATGTGCAGCCGCGTGAACTTCTCGCCGTGCGTGACGGGAAGCATCGGCAGCCCGGCGTTCTCGTAATCCTTGCGGCGATACAGCGCGAGCACCCAGAAATGCGGCGGCGTCCAGACGAAGATGATCAGCACGAGGATCCACGCGTCGCCCGGCACCGCGCCGGTGACGGCGGCCCAGCCGAGCGCCGGCGGCATCGCGCCCGACGCGCCGCCGATCACGATGTTCTGCGGCGTCATCGGCTTGAGCAGCAGCGTGTAGATCACCGCGTAGCCGACGAACGTTGCGATCGTCAGCCACATCGTCAGCGGGTTCGTGAACGTATAGAGCGTCCATGCGCCGACGCTGCCGAGCACGGCCGAGAACAGCAGGATCTGCGGCGTCGTGATCTCGCCGCGCGCGGACGGACGCCACGCGGTGCGGCGCATCATCGCGTCGATCTTCTGTTCGACGAGACAGTTGATCGCGAACGCGGCGCCGGCCAGCAGCCAGATGCCGACGGTGCCGCCGATCAGCACATGCCACGGCACCATGCCCGGCGTCGCGAGGAACATGCCGATCACCGCGCAGAACACCGCGAGCTGCGTGACACGCGGCTTCGTCAGCGCCATGTACTGGGAAAAGCGGCTACCGGGCGATTGGGAGAGGGTGCTTTGCATGGGGACGGTCACGCCGGGGCGGCGTCGCGCGCAGGCTGCGCGACACGGCCGGGGCGGCTTGAAAGGATGCGAAAGTTTAACATGACGACGAGCAGCAGCAGGACCGCGGCCCCGCCGTTGTGCGCGACGGCGACGGGCAGCGGCCACTGCAGCACGATGTTGGTCAGGCCCGTCACGAACTGCAGCAGGACGACCAGCAGCACGCCGTTCGCGGGCCGCCGCAGCGAGTCGAAGCGGCGCATCTTCAGCGCGAACGCGACCAGATACGCGACCACGACGAACGCGAACGTGCGGTGCGTCCAGTGGATCGCGACCAGCGCGTCCTGCGTGATCGCGTCGCCGTCCTTCGTCATTCCGAGCGCGCGCCACAGGTGGAAGCCGTGCTGGAAGTCCATCGGCGGAATCCACTGGCCGTTGCAGGTCGGGAAGTCGGTGCACGCGAGCACCGCGTAGTTGGTGCTCACCCAGCCGCCGAGCGCGATCTGCACGACCAGCAGCACGAGCGCCGCGAGCGCGGCCGCACGGTAACGCCCGGCCTCGGGATCGTACGACGGCAGCGGCGTCTGCCGCGCCGCGAGCCAGCCCAGCGTGCCGAGCAGCGTGAGGCCGAGCAGCAGGTGGATCGTGACGATCACCGGTTGCAGCTTCATCGTGACCGTCCATGCGCCGAACGCGCCCTGCACGAGGATCAGCAGCAGCAGGCTCGTCGGCCACCACGGCGACACGTGCAGCGGGCGGCGGCGCAGCCGCGCGGCCCATGCGATCACCGTCTGCGCGATGATCAGCACGCCGATCGCCATCGCGAAATAGCGGTGGATCATCTCGATCCACGCCTTCGTCATGCTGACCGGCCCGGTCGGCATCGCCTGGTGCGCGGCCGTGATCGCGGCGTGCGCGATGAACGGCGACGACGTGCCGTAGCAGCCGGGCCAGTCGGGGCAGCCGAGGCCCGAGTCGGTCAGCCGCGTGAAGCCGCCGAACATCACGAGGTCGAGCGTCAGGAACGTGGTGATCCACACGAGCTTGCGGAACTTGTCGTCGTCGGCCTTCACCCACACGTACGACAGCGGCAGCAGCGCGATGCACAAGCCGATCAGGCCGAGTTGCAGTAGATACGACATCGGAATGGTGCCTCGTTCTCTCGCCTTAACCGATGCTCGACCACTTCAGCAGCTTCGTCACGTCCGACTTGATCTTGCTGGGATTCGGGTCTTTCGGGAAACGCATCATCAGGTTGCCGTTCGGGTCGACCATGTAGATGTGGTCGCTGTCCTTCGTGCCGGCATCGGCCGGCAGCCACGCGGCCACCGCGGCCGGATCGGCGACGAGCCGGCGCGTGTCCGGATACGCGTCCAGCACCTTCTGCGGCACCGCGCCCGCATCGCTGCGCAGCCACACCATCGTGATCCGGTGCCGTTCGCCCGCCTGCGTGACGCGGATCTGGCGCATGAAATAGAGCTTCTGCGCGCAGGCGTCGTCGCACGCGCTGCGGTCGGTCATCACGAACAGCCAGACGCCGCGCAGCGACGACAGCGGCACCGTCTTGCCGGTTTCGTCGGTGACCTGCAGATCCGCCGGGATCGGGCGCTGCGGCTCGATCAGCGTGCCGTAGTTCGTCGACCCGCCCTTCGGCTTGATCACGTAATAGGTGAAGTACGACGCGATCATCGGCGCGGCGCACACGAGACCCAGCAGCACGAGCATCCAGCGGCCGCGCTTGCGGGCCGCGGGCGACATCGGCGCAGCGGCCGGACCCTGACGGGGAGATTGCATGGACAAATCAGACCTCTCGAAACGAACCCGCGGCGCCGGCGCCGCGTCCTGGCATGGCGCTCACGCGCCGGCCGACTTCTTCGCCGCACGCCGCGCGGCGTACAGGCCGAAGCCGAGCGCGGCCGCCGCCATCGCCCACCACTGAAACATGTAACCGTAATTGCGCTCGACGCCGGTCGTCGCCGCCGGCCAGTCGCGCACGAGCTTGTCGCCGTCGTCGCTCGTCTGCTGGATCACGAACGGCTGCAGCGGCAGCCCGGTTTCCTTCGCATACGCGGCGACGTCGAGGTTCTGCCGGATCTTCTGATGCGCGGCCGATCCGCCTTCGCCGAGCTCGAACGCGCGCGACGCGTCGGCGCGTGCGATGCCGACGATCTCGATGTCGCCCGCCGGCGTCGCGAACGGCTCGATCGCCGTGCGATCGGCGATGTTGCGCGGCAGCCAGCCGCGGTTCACGAGCACGACGCCGCCGCCCGTGAGTTTAAACGGCATCACGACGTAAAAACCCGGCTGGTCGTTATACGGCCGATTGTCGAGGAACACCGCCTGCTCGGGCATGAAACGGCCCTTTGCCCGCACGCGATGAAACTCGATCGACGCGAGCGGAACCGGCTGCGCGCCGATGTCAACCGGCGCCGCCTGCTCGTAGCGCTCGATGCTCGCCTGCAGCGCCTCCTTCTGGTGCGCGCGGTCGCGCTGCCAGAACCCGAGACGGATCGTGATGGCGACGACGACGAGGATCAACAGCGCGGGCAGCCAGCGGATCTTCATCATGCGGCCCGCCCGGCACCTGCGCGAAAGCGAAGTGCGATAATTATCCTCTTCCTTTCGAATTGCCGTCGTCCGGTTCGTGTCATGCACATACTCGTTCCCATCGCCTTCGTCCTCATCATTGCCAGCATGGGCTCGGCGCTCTACTTCATGATGCACGACCGCGGCCATACGAAGCGCATGGTCTGGTCGCTCGCCACCCGTGTCGGGCTGTCGGTGTCGCTGTTTCTGCTCATCCTGTTCGCGAACTGGATGGGCTGGATCCATTCGACCGGCCTGCCGATCGGGCGTTGATGCCGTTGCCGCGCCGGCCGCTGTGACATTTAGCCGCACGGCCGCGCCACCAAGCAAAAGCGCCGCCTGACTGAGTCGCGGCGGCGCCAGGGTGGTATCGCTCGCGGCTTCGCCGCCGCGCCCACGACACCAATGAAAACGGCCCGCGCATCGCTGCGCGGGCCGTCGTTCCATTTACAGCCAGTAGACGACGACGTACAGGCCGAGCCAGACGACGTCGACGAAGTGCCAGTACCACGCGGCGCCTTCGAAGGCGAAGTGATGATCGGGCTTGAAGTGGCCGCGGATCATCCGCACCAGCACCACCGCGAGCATCGTGCCGCCGAGGAACACGTGGAAGCCGTGGAAGCCGGTCAGCAGGAAGAACGTCGAACCGTACACGCCCGAGTTCAGCGTCAGGTTCAGTTCGTTGTACGCGTGGTAGTACTCGAAGCCCTGCAGGAACAGGAAGCAGATACCGAACACGAGCGTCGCGGCCAGCCACGCGATCGCCTTCTTGCGATGATCGTCGCGCAGCGCGTGGTGCGAGATCGTCAGCGTCACGCCCGACGACAGCAGGAACGCGGTGTTCAGCGTCGGGATCGGCCACGGGCCCATCGTCTTGAAGTGACCGGCGAGCGCGGCGGGGCCTTCGTTCGGCCACACGGCGGAGAAGTCCGGCCAGATCAGCTTGTAGTCGAGGCTGCCGAGCTGGTGCAGCGCGATTTCACGCGCATAGAACAGCGCGCCGAAGAATGCGCCGAAGAACATCACTTCCGAGAAGATGAACCAGCTCATGCTCCAGCGGTACGACTTGTCGACGTTCTTGCCGTAATGACCGCCTTCCGATTCGGCGATCGCGTCGCCGAACCAGTGATACAACGTGAAGAGCAACCACAGCAGGCCGAGCAGCGCCGTAAACGGCGCCCAGTCGTGACCGTTGATCCACAGCGCGGCCGACCCGAGCATGACCAGCAGGCCGATGGCCGCGCTGATCGGATGCTGCGACGGATGCGGCACGAAATAGTACGGGGTCTGGTTTTGACCGCTCATGCTTGATTCTCCACTTCAGTCCAATTTGTGTACCGGAAACCGCTCCGGCTTTATTTCTTGCGCGGCGAGACCGCCACCGCGCTTTCCTGCACGCCGCGCCGTGGCGCCGCGCACTGCATTCTTTCGTCGCCGCGAGCCGCTAGCCGCGCGCCGCCAGCACGCGGTCAACCCACGACGGCACGCACGATCAGGATCAGCACGCCGATGAACACGCCGGCCGCGAGCAACGCGACGATCAGCACGTGCAGCGGATTGAGCTGCGTCGCGTCGGCCTCCAGGTCGCGCCGCTTGCGCACCCCGAAGAACGACCACAGCACCGCTTTCAGCGCCTGACCGAACGTTCCGCTCCGCTTGACTTCCGTCATCGCCCCGTCTCCTTCGTCATGCGTCCGGCTTCGCCGCACCCTGCGCCGCCGTGCTGCGCTGCGCCGGTGCCGGCGTGGCCGGGGTATTCAGCTCGAAGAACGTGTACGACAGCGTGATCGTCTTCACGTCCTTCGGCAATTTCGGGTCGATCACGAACACCACCGGCATCTTGCGCGACTCGTTCGCGGTCAGCGTCTGCTGCGTGAAGCAAAAGCATTCGATCTTCTTGAAGAACTCCGTCGCCTGCTTCGGCGCGTAGCTCGGAATCGCCTGCGCGACGACCGGCCGGCCCTGCCCGTTCGTCACGTCGTACACGATCGTCGTCAGTTCGCCCGGATGCACGTCGAGGCTGTTGTGCTCCGGCTTGAACCCGAGCGGCCCGCGCGCGTTCGCATCGAACTCGACCGACACCGTGCGGCTGTAGTCGACCTGCGAGTTCTTCACCTCGCGCTCGCTGACATCGCGCTGCACCAGGTTGTTGATGCCGGTGATCTGGCAAATCGCCCGATACATCGGGATCAGCGCGAAGCCGAAACCGAACATCAGCCCGGCCACGACGAAGAGCTTCACCAGCATCGAACGATTGAACGCACGATCCACGGCGCCCTCTTCCGGCTTCGACATACGACGACTTCCTCGCTACTGCGTCAGTTACTGCATCAGTGGGTGGACAGCCACCACTGCTTGATCACGACACCCACGAAAAAAACGGCGGCGATGACGAGCAGGGTGAGGCCGAGCCGCTTGTTGCCCGCGCGGATCTGCTCGGGCGTTCGTCTTTCTGGTGGATTCCGGGTCATCTGAAACTTCGCTGAAACTTCCGTTCCGCGCCCGCCGCGCCTGCCTGCGCGGCAGGCAGCGGCGGAACGCTCGGTGAAACTTATTCGACGTGCGGCGGTTGCTCGAACGTGTGGAACGGAGCCGGGCTCGGGACCGTCCACTCGAGGCCCGTCGCGCCATCCCACGGCTTGTCCGACGCCTTTTCCAGCTCGCCGCCGCCACGGTAGGCCGGCAGCGCGACCGCAAACAGGAAGTACACCTGCGCGAGGCCGAAGCCGAATGCGCCGATCGTCGCCACCTGGTTGAAGTCCGTGAACTGCGCCGGGTAGTCCGCATAGCGGCGCGGCATGCCCGCGAGACCGACGAAGTGCATCGGGAAGAACGTCAGGTTGAAGAAGATCATCGACGCCCAGAAGTGGATCTTGCCGCGCGTCTCGTTGTACATCCAGCCCGTCCACTTCGGCGCCCAGTAGTACCAGCCCGAGAACAGCGCGAACAGCGAGCCGGCCACCAGCACGTAGTGGAAGTGCGCGACCACGAAGTAGGTGCCGTGATACTGGATGTCGAGCGGCGCCATCGCGAGCATCAGGCCCGTCAGGCCGCCGAACGTGAACACGAACAGGAAGCCGATCGCGAACAGCATCGGGGTTTCGAACGTCATCGAGCCGCGCCACATCGTCGCGAGCCAGTTGAACACCTTCACGCCCGTCGGCACCGCGATCAGCATCGTCGCGTACATGAAGAACAGCTGGCCGGTGACCGGCATGCCCGTCGCGAACATGTGGTGCGCCCAGACCATGAACGACAGGATCGCGATCGATGCCGTCGCGTACACCATCGAGCTGTAGCCGAACAGCGTCTTGCGTGCGAACGCCGGGATCACCTGCGACACGATCCCGAACGCCGGCAGAATCATGATGTACACCTCGGGGTGGCCGAAGAACCAGAAGATGTGCTGGTACATCACCGGGTCGCCGCCGCCTGCCGCGTTGAAGAACGACGTGCCGAAGTGGCGGTCGAACAGCACCATCGTGATCGCGCCCGCCAGAACCGGCATCACGGCGATCAGCAGGTACGCGGTGATCAGCCACGTCCACGCGAACATCGGCATCTTCATCAGCGTCATGCCCGGTGCGCGCATGTTCAGGATCGTCACGACGATGTTGATCCCGCCCATGATCGACGATGCGCCCATGATGTGGACCGCGAAGATCGCGAAGTCCATGCCCGGGCCCATCTGCGTCGACAGCGGTGCGTACAGCGTCCAGCCGGCAGCCGTCGCGCCGCCCGGCGCGAAGAACGAACCGACCAGCAGCACGGCCGCGACCGGCAGCAGCCAGAAGCTGAAGTTGTTCATCCGCGCGAACGCCATGTCGGATGCGCCGATCTGCAGCGGAATCATCCAGTTCGCGAAGCCGACGAACGCCGGCATGATCGCGCCGAACACCATGATCAGGCCGTGCATCGTCGTGAGTTCGTTGAAGAACTCCGGACGCATGATCTGCAGGCCCGGCTCGAACAGCTCGGCACGGATGCCGAGCGCCATCACGCCGCCCGACAGGAACATGATGAACGAGAACAGCAGGTACAGCGTACCGATGTCCTTGTGGTTGGTGGCGAACAGCCAGCGACGCCAGCCGTGCGGGGCTTCGTGCGCGTGGTCGTCGTGCGCGTGGTCCGCGGCTACGTCGTGCCCGATGCTAGACATGAGAATCTCCTAATGCGAATACGTCGACTAACTCAGCGACACGTCAAGCCGCCGGGCCGATCTCGACACGCCGGGCTTCCTTCGCGTCAGCCCCGCCCGTGATCGTTTCCGGCTTTTTGAGAATAATGTGGTCTTCCGCCACGCCTGCTGCCTTCAGCGCATCGCGCACGGCCTGCGCGCGATGCTTCGCCAGTTCGGCGTTCGCGTCGGCCGAGCCTGTCTTGTCGGTGAAGCCCGACAGCGCGAGCTTCGCGTCCGGATGTGCCTTCGCATAGTCGGCCGCGGCGGCGATCGCCGCCTTCGCGTCGGCCGGCAGCACGCTCTTGCCCGTCTCGAAGTAGATCGTCGACAGCGCGGCCGATGCCGCTGCCGCCGGCTGCTCGGCGCCCGACGCGGCTTGCGCCGGCGCCGAAGCCGCTTCTGCCGGGGCCGCTGCCGTTGCCGCGCCCGCCGTGTCTTCCGGCAGCTTGCCGTTGCGCGCGTCAGCCACTTGCTTCGGCTGCAGCAGGTCGTTCTTGTGGTTGCCCCACGAGTTGCGTTCGTACGTGACGACCGAAGCGATGTCGAGGTCCGACAGCGACGCCCACGACGGCATCGCGCCCTTGCCGTGCAGCACGCGCTCGACGTGCGCGGCGATCGGGCCGTTCACGATCGGGCTGCCGTCCATCGCCGGGAACGCGCCGAGGCCCTTGCCGTTCACCTGGTGGCAGGCCGCGCAGTTCGCCTTGTAGACTTCCTCGCCGTGCGCGACGAGTTCGGCCATCGTGTAGACCTTGTTCGGGTCGACCGCCGCGCTGGCCAGCTTGGCCTTCTGCGCGGTGACCCACTTCGCGTAGTCGTCGTCCGACAGGACTTCGACGACGACCGGCATGTACGCGTGCTCCTTGCCGCACAGCTCGGTACAGAAACCGCGGAACGTGCCGACCTTGTCGGCCTTGAACCACGTGTCGCGCACGAAGCCGGGGATCGCATCCTGCTTCACGCCGAACGCGGGCACGTACCACGAGTGGACGACGTCGTTCGCGGTCGTGATGATGCGGATCTTCTTGTTGACCGGCACGACGAGCGGGTTGTCGACTTCCTGCAGATAGGTGTCGGTGATCGGCTTCTTGCCCATCACTTCGTCGCGCGGAGTGGTCAGCGTCGACAGGAAGCCGATGCCCTCGCCCGGGCCCTTCACGTAGTCGTAGCCCCACTTCCACTGGTAGCCGGTGACCTTGATCGTGAGATCGGCGTTCGTCGTGTCCTTCATCGCGACGACGGCCTTCGTCGCCGGCAGCGCCATCAGCACGACGATGACGAACGGCACGATCGTCCAGATGATCTCGACGGTCGTGCTTTCATGGAAATTGGCGGCCTTGTGGCCCTTGGATTTGCGGTGCGCGAAGATCGAATAGAACATCACGCCGAACACGCCGACGAAGATCACCGTACACAGGATCAGCATCATCGTGTGGAGATCGTAGAGCTCCTCGGCGATCTTCGTGACAGGCGGCTGAAAGTTGATCTCGTTGACACGGGGGCCGCCCGGGCTATCACCGACCGCCAGGGCCGCACCGGCAAAGAGCAATCCGCTGCATGCCAGCACGCCCGTGAGGGCTCGCTTGATTGTTTTCATAGCATCCTTACCCAAAATTTCCATTCAAACCCTCCCCCGTCGCAAGCCACCAGCCTCGTCCGGCCGATGACCGCGCCTCGTCAGCCGCAGCGCCTGAGCGACACGCGCAGCTCGTCGGCGAACTGCGCACGCTTGTACTGCGCGAGATGCTGCCCGATTACGACGGTCTGCCCGCGCGATACCAGCCGAATCGGATCGCGTGGCGTCGCACCCGGCTCGACCCGCACCCAGCGCGGGTTGAATTCGATCTGCGTGAGCCGCTCCGCATCCATCCGCTCGATCACGAGCCGGTGCGGAAACAGCCTGATGCGCTCGTAATCGACCGCATGGCGAGCATAGATCGCAAATGCGACACCCACCGCCAGCAACTCGATTCCGGTAAAGGGCATGACGAGCCAGACCCCTCTCCACAACAGCAACGCCGCGATCGCCAGCGAGAAGCCCGCCAGCGACGCGTAAAACAGCACGAACTGGCGTGGCGACACCGAACAGTTGCGTTTCATGAGCCAGTCTTCGAGGACCGGTTCGCTGTCCGCCGTCTCCGCCAAAACCCTCGCTGCTTCCATCGCCGCCTCACGCGAATGGCATGCGATGCATGCCTGCATCGGACTCGTCGCCCCGTATTGCGGGGACCCCGGGACGACAAGCTGACGCATTATAGGCGGGTTCAATGGCATCCACAAGCAAGCGCCTATCGCCCGCCAAGCCAAGCGCGACAAGCTTTCCGGGCGTTTTGGCCGCCAATTCGACCCCGCTTTGCGCCGCTAATTTCAGACATAACAAAACCCCTCTTTACCGCTTTACCGATTCTTCGGACGCCCCTTGCCGATGTCCTCGATGCGCACGATCCCGTGCCCTTCGGCGGTCGTGCGCGGCACGGCCTTCCACGCGTGGCCGTAGATCACCTCGAACGTCAGCGGAATCGTGCCGTCCTCGCGCCGGCGCGCGTCCAGCGCGTCGCCGAGCGCCGCGCGAAAGCGCCGCGTCGCGTGCTGCGGCGTCACCCGCTCGAACGGATAGGCGCCCCAGCGGCGCACGTCGGCCAGCAGGGAATCGGGGGACTTGTAGGTGACGGTCAGCACTTCCTGGTCCATCACGGGAATCTCGAAGCCGCTCTCGACAAGCATGTCGCCGAGGTCGTGCATGTCGACGAAATCGATCACGCGCGCGGCGGGCGGGGCGATGCCGAGCGCCGCTTCGGCGTCCGCGCAGGCCGCGCGCAGCTCGCGCAGCGTGTCGGGGCCGAGCGTGCTGAACATCAGCAGCCCGTTCACGCGCAGCACGCGCTGCCATTCGGGGAAGACGGTATCGGGACGTGAATGCCAGTGAAGCGCGAGATTCGACCAGATCAGGTCGAACGCGCCGCCCGGGAACGGTAGCGCGGCGAAGTCGGCCTGCGCGACGCGCGGGCCGCGCTGGCCCAGCGCCCGGCCGAGCGACGCCGGCAGCCAGCGGCGCCAGGTGGTCTGCTCGACTTCCCGCTGACCGGCCCGCGCGAGCATCGCGCCGGACAGGTCCACGCCGAACACCGGCGCTTCCGGAAAGCGCGCGCGCAGCGCCGGCAGGTCGTCGCCCGGGCCGCAGCCCGCATCGAGCACGGCCGCGGGGCTCACCTTGATGTATTCGAGGCGCTCGTTCATCCGCTGCGCGATCTCGCGCGGCAGGAACGCAACCGCATCGAACGTGGCGGCACGGCGATCGAAGATCCGCCGCAGGCGCCTGGTGTCATTGGCCGGACGGCCGGTTGAAGTCGAAGCTGGGGACATGTCGGGCACACTGGCGAAGAGCCCGAAGTATACTCGCTCGCCTCGCAAGCTTCATTGAGGCGGCGTGCCAGGAGTGTTGCGATGGTCCGCGGTTCCGCCGAGCGCACGTTGCGCGTCGTTTTGTCGCAGGTTCGAACGCTGGCCGTGCGCGTTGCCGCGGCCACGTTGCCGAATCGCTGCGCGTTGTGCGGCAATTTGTCACACGCCGTGATTTGCGGCGCCTGCGATGCCGCGTACTGGAATGAAGCGCAGCTGCGCTGCGAGGTCTGCGCGCTGCCGCTCGGTGTCGGGCACGCGCGGTCACGCGGTGGCAGTCGCAGCGGCACCGCCCGCGCGGCCGCATACCGGTGCGAAACGTGCCGCACCGCGCCGCCGCCGTTCGACGCGACGCTCGCGCTTGCCGATTACCGCGCGCCGCTCGACGGGCTCGCGCGCGGCCTGAAGTTTCACGCACGGCTCGCGCTCGGTGGTGAATTCGCAGGCCGGCTCGCACGGCTGGTCGACGATACGCGCGGCGCGGGGGGCTTCGACCTCGTCGCGCCGGTGCCGCTGTCGCACCGGCGGCTCGTCGCGCGCGGCTACAACCAGGCGTGGGCGATCGCGCGTCCGCTCGCGCGCCGGCTCGGCGTGCCAGCGGAGGCAGCCTTGCTCACGCGCGTCGCCGACACCGCGCCGCAGTCGCGGCTCGACCGGCACGCACGACGCGACAACGTGATGGCGGCTTTCGCGGTGGCAGGCGGCGTCGCCGGCCGCCACATCGCGCTCGTCGACGACGTGATGACGTCCGGCGCGACGCTCGCGGCGGCCGCGCAGGCGCTGAAGGCGGCGGGCGCCGCGCGCGTGACGAATCTGGTTGCGCTGCGCACCGCCAGGGATTAATTAGATAGAGAGGCCGGCCGCCCGCATGCGGCCGTCACGAACCGGCCAGCCGGATACACGCGCGTTGCGCCGCTCCGGCCGCCCCAGCCAAACCGAAACATGTTCAACGTCGTCCTCGTCGCCCCCGAAATTCCGCCGAACACCGGCAACGTGATCCGCCTGTGTGCGAACACCGGCGCGCATCTGCACCTGATCGAGCCGCTCGGCTTTCCGCTCGACGACGCGCGGATGCGCCGCGCCGGCCTCGACTATCACGAGTATGCGCAGATGCGCGTGCACCGCGACTGGGACGCGTTCGTCGCCGCCGAAACGCCCGATCCCGCGCGGATGTTCGCGTTCACGACGCGCGGCTCGGGCCGCTTCCACGATCATGCGTTCCTGCCCGGCGACTGGTTCGTGTTCGGCTCGGAAACGCGCGGCCTGCCGGCCGAGCTGCTCGAACGCTTCCCGAACGAGCAGCGCGTGCGCCTGCCGATGCGGCCGGACAACCGCAGCCTGAACCTGTCGAACACGGTCGCGGTGGTCGTGTTCGAGGCGTGGCGCCAGGCCGGCTTCGAAGGCGGCGCCTGACACGCGCCGGGCGTAGCCCGCGGCGAAGGCGTCAGGTTCGTGCGAGCCGCGCGCGGTACAGGTCGTAGATGTCGGGGGAAAAGCACGCGAACACCACGCGTGCGAGGTTCGGCGCCTGCGCGAGCATCTCGACGACGGTGCCGACCGCGATGTCGACGGCGGCTTCGGCCGGATAGCGGTAGACGCCGCAACTGATCGCCGGGAACGCGATCGACGTTGCGGCAACCTCCTCGGCCAGCTCGATCGCGCGCCGGTAGCACGACGCGAGCAGCTCGGCCTCGCCGCGCGCGCCGCCGTACCAGACCGGCCCGACCGCGTGGATCACGTAGCGCGCCGGCAACCCGTGGCCGCGCGTGAGCTTCGCGTCGCCGGTGTCGCACCCGCCGAGCGTGCGGCACTCGGCGAGCAGGCCGGGGCCGGCCGCGCGGTGAATCGCGCCGTCGACGCCGCCCCCGCCGAGCAGCGAACCGTTCGCGGCGTTGACGATCGCATCGACATCGAGCGTCGTGATGTCGACGACCTGCGCATCGAGCGTGGTGGAATGGATCTGCAGCATGACAACCTCGCGGAACGCCGAATACTGTTCAAGCGTAGTCCGCTTTGGCGCCGCGCGCCCGGCGCGACCGTGCCGGGCGAACTCGGCCCGTGCTACTCGGCGCGTGCGTCGCGGCGCAGCAGGCCGCTGACGGCGTCGCGCGGTGCGATGCCGTCGAACAGCACGCCGCACACGGCTTGCGTGATCGGCATGTCGATCGATTGCGCGCGCGCGAGCGCCAGCACGGCCTGCGCGCAGCGCACGCCTTCGGCCACGTGGCCGAGCGCGCCGAGGATGTCGTTCAGCGTGCGGCCGGCCGCCAGTTGCAGCCCGACCGTGCGATTGCGCGACAGGTCGCCCGTCGCGGTGAGGATCAGGTCGCCGAGGCCCGTGAGGCCCGTGAAGGTTTCCGCGCGGCCGCCGAGCGCCACGCCGAGCCGCGACATTTCGGCGAGGCCGCGCGTGATCAGCGCGGCACGCGCGTTCAGCCCGAGGCCGAGGCCGTCGGAAATGCCGGTCGCGATCGCCAGCACGTTCTTCACCGCGCCGCCGACCTCGACGCCGACCACGTCGTCGCCCGTATAGATCCGCATCGCGCCGTGGTGGAACGCGGCGAGCGTGCGCTCGCGGCATTCGGCCGACACGCTGGCCACCGTCAACGCGACGGGCAGCGACTGTCCGACCTCGCGCGCGAAGCTCGGGCCCGACAGCACGCCGTTGCTCTGCTGTTCGGGCAGTTCGGCCGCGATCACCTGATGCGGCAGCAGATGCGTGTCGGCCTCGAAGCCCTTGCAGACCCAGACGACGTGCACAGGCACGCAGCCGGCGTCACGCATCGCGTGACACAGCGTGCGCAGCCCGGCCACCGGCGCGGCGATCACGCACAGCGCATCGTCCGCGGCGCCATGCGCGAGCGCGGCGCCGAGATCGGCGTCGTAGCGCAGCGCGTCAGGCAGCGCGATGCCGTCCAGATAGCGGGAATTTTCGTGCCGGGCCTGCAGCCCGGCGATGAGCGCGGCGTCGCGCGCCCACAGAAGCGTATCGTGCCGCGCGGCCAGATGGCCCGCGAGCGCGGTGCCCCAGGCACCGGCGCCGAGAACGGCTACTTTCATACCCAGCACCGGTCCGGAGTGAAACGTCAGTTCAGCGTCGTGCCATTCGGCGCGCCGTTCGGTGCGCCTGCTGCGGCGCCGGCTTGCTGCTGAAGCTGCGCGAGACGCTGCTCGTACAGCGCCTGGAAGTTGATTTCCGCAAGGTGGATCGGCGGGAAGCCGGCGCGCGTGATCGCGTCGGCGATGTTCGAGCGCAGGTACGGGAACAGGATCGTCGGGCATGCGATGCCGACGAGCGGGTCGAGCTGTTCGTCCGGAATGTTGCGGATGTCGAAAATGCCGGCCTGCTTCGCTTCGATCAGGAATGCGACCTTGTCCTTCACCTTCGCGGTGACGGTACCCGACACGACGACTTCGAACACGCTTTCCGCGAGACGGTCGGCCTTGACGTCGACTTCGACTTCAACCGACGGCATGTCCTGCTCGAGGAAGATCGCCGGCGAATTCGGCTGCTCGAGCGACATATCCTTCAGGTAGACGCGCTGGATGTTGAAGAACGGTTGGTTTTCGACGTCGGACATGGTGTTTCCCTAAAAGTGGTGACGGGGCGGCCCGGCTGTTCGCCGGCCGCCACGGATGAATCCTGCGCGCCCGACCCGCGGCGCGGCCGGCGGCCATTCTGCCCTAATCAGGCCGCTTGCAGAAGCGGCACGAGGCCGCCTTCGCGGTCGAGCTTCGACAGATCGTCGTAGCCGCCGACGTGCGTGTCGCCGATATAGATCTGCGGCACCGTGCGGCGCCCCGTGCGCGTCATCATTTCCTCGCGGCGGGCCGGATCGCGATCGATCAGCACCTTTTCGATCTGCTCGACGCCGCGCAGCTTCAGCAGGCGCTCGGCCTGCATGCAATACGGACACACCTGCGTGCTGTACATCAAAACCTTGTTCACTTCGCCACTCCTTGTTTGACGACCGGCATCCCGGCCTGCTGCCAGGCGGCCACGCCGCCTTCGAGCACGTGCACCTCGGCGTAGCCCGCCGCCTCGACCTCGCGTGCCGCCTTCTGCGACTGCTGGCCATTCTGGCAGACGAGCAGCACCGGGGTGCTCTTGTTCTTCGCGACCTGCGCAATTTTCGCGCCGATCTCGCCCGCCGCGACCTGGCGCGCCGACGGCAGGTGGCCGGCGGCGAAATCGGAGGCGGCACGCAGGTCGATCACGACCGCGTTGCGGCGATTGATGAGCTGCGTCGCTTCCGCAGCCGACAGCCCGCCGCGGCCGCGGCGCAGGGCCGGCCATGCCAGCAGGCCGCCGGAAACCAGCAGGATCGCGATAAGGGCCAGGTTCGTGTAATTGGTAAAGAACGTCACGGAATGCCGCCGGAAAAAGAGAAATCGGATGAAGACAATCCTGCCATTATAAAATAACCGTCTTGCGCGATGTCGGGCCCCGGTTCGGTCCCGTGCGGCGCGCCCCGCTTCCCATCACTACCGACCGCAAGATCCATGTACAAACTCGTTCTCATCCGCCACGGCGAATCGACGTGGAACAAGGAAAACCGCTTCACCGGCTGGGTCGACGTCGACCTGACCGAACAGGGTCGCAACGAGGCCTACCAGGCCGGCGAACTGCTCAAGGAGGCCGGCTACACGTTCGACATCGCGTACACGTCGGTGCTCAAGCGCGCGATCCGCACGCTGTGGCACGTGCAGGACAAGATGGACCTGATGTACCTGCCGGTCGTCCATTCGTGGCGCCTGAACGAACGCCACTACGGCGCGCTGTCGGGCCTGAACAAGGCGGAAACGGCCGCCAAGTTCGGCGACGAGCAGGTGCTCGTGTGGCGCCGCAGCTACGACACGCCGCCGCCCGCGCTCGAGCCGACCGACGAGCGCGCGCCGTTCAACGACCCGCGCTATGCGAAGGTGCCGCGCGAGCAGCTGCCGCTCACCGAGTGCCTGAAGGACACGGTCGCGCGCGTGCTGCCGCTGTGGAACGAGTCGATCGCGCCGGCGGTGCGCGCCGGCAAGCAGGTGCTGATCGCCGCGCACGGCAACTCGCTGCGCGCGCTGATCAAGTACCTCGACGGCATCTCGGACAGCGACATCGTCGGCCTGAACATCCCGAACGGCGTGCCGCTCGTGTACGAACTCGACGAGAACCTGAAGCCGATCAAGCACTATTACCTCGGCGACCAGGACGCGATCGCGCAGGCGCAAGCCGCCGTCGCGAAGCAGGGCAAGGCGGGCTGACGCCCGGCGCGGCGAGCAGGCCGCGTTCCGGCGCGGCGTGCCGGGCCCCGGCCCGCACGCCGCGCGAACCTTCCCGGCCCCGCTGCGGTCGAACCCGCTTTCGAACCCCGCAGCGCGCCTGGCGGTGCCCCGCCGGGGCCTCTGCGGCCTTTTCGACGCTTTTCGCGCCGTTCCACTGAGTTATCGGACGAACAGTTATACTTGTCCGCTACATCCCCGCTACCGCCACGCGCTTCCCGACCGCACCAGACTCTCTATGCGAATGAATTTGAAGAACATCGGCCTGATTGCCGCGGGCCTCGCCACGGGCGTGTTCGCCACGCTGCAGGTTTCCGCATCGGCCGAGCAGACCGCCACGGCGCCGCTTCCCCTCGACCAGCTCCGCCTGTTCGCGGAAGTATTCGGGCAGATCAAGCGCGAGTACGTCGAACCGGTCGACGACAAGAAGCTGCTGACGGCGGCGATCAAGGGCATGGTGTCGAGCCTCGATCCGCACTCGTCGTTCCTCGACAAGACCGACTATGACGAGCTGCAGGAGCAGACGAAGGGCCGCTTCGCGGGCCTCGGCATCGAGATCTCGCAGGAAGACGGCCTCGTCAAGGTGATCTCGCCGATCGAGGATACTCCCGCGTTCCGCGCCGGCATCCGTCCGGGCGACCTGATCACGCGCATCAACGACAAGCCGGTGCGCGGCATGACGCTCGACAAGGCCGTCAAGCAGATGCGCGGCGAGCCGGGCACCAAGGTCACGCTGACGATCTTCCGCAAGAGCGACGACCGCACGTTCCCGGTCACGGTCACGCGCGCGATCATCAAGGTCCAGAGCGTGAAGATGAAGATGCTCGATCCGGGCTATGCGTATGTCCGCATCACGAGCTTCCAGGAGCGCACGACGCCCGATCTCGCGCAGAAGCTGCAGGACATCGCGCGCCAGCAGCCGAACCTGAAGGGCCTCATCCTCGACCTGCGCAACAACGGCGGCGGCCTGCTGCAGAGCGCGGTCGGCGTGGCCGGCGCGTTCCTGCCGCCCGACTCGGTCGTCGTGTCGACCAACGGCCAGATCCCCGATTCGAAGCAGGTCTACCGCGATACGTACGACAACTATCGCCTGCCGTCCTTCGACGGCGATCCGCTGAAGAACCTGCCGCCGGTCTTCAAGACCGTGCCGATGATCGTGCTGACGAACGCGTATTCGGCGTCCGCGTCGGAAATCGTCGCCGGTGCGCTGCAGGATTCGAAGCGCGCGCAGATCATGGGCAAGACGACGTTCGGCAAGGGTTCGGTGCAGACGGTCCGCCCGATGACGGCCGACACCGCGCTGCGCCTGACCACCGCGTACTACTACACGCCGAGCGGCCGTTCGATCCAGAACAAGGGCATCACGCCGGACGTGCCGGTCGATCAGTACGCGGACGGCGATCCGGACGACGTGCTCGTGACGCGCGAGGTCGACTACACGAACCACCTCGCGAACACGCAGGATCCGAACGAGAAGAAGGAACAGGAAGAGCGCGAGCAGCGCCGGATGGATCAGCTGCGCGTTCTGGAAGAACAGAACGACAAGAAGACGCCGGAGCAGCGCCAGAAGGATCGCGATCGCAAGCCGATCGAGTTCGGCAGCGCCGACGACTTCATGATGCAGCAGGCGCTCAACAAGCTCGAAGGCAAGCCGGTCCAGGAATCGAAGTCGCTGCTCGCCGAGAGCACGGCGAAGAGCCCGGCCGCCAAGGCAGCCGCGAAGGCATCGGGCGCCAGCGCCGCGAAGCCGGCTTCCGCACCGAAGCCGGCATCCGCGCCGAAGTAAGCGCCAGCCGGCATCCAACGGGCCATCGCGGGAAGACCGCGATGGCCCGTTTTTCATGCGCGCCTAAAATAACGAACGTCCGCCCGCCTCGCTCACGCCTCCCCATGAACGACGATCAACTCCTTCGCTACTCCCGCCACATCCTCGTCGACGAGATCGGCATCGAGGCGCAGCAGCGCTTTCTCGACGCGCATGCGATCGTCGTCGGCGCGGGCGGCCTCGGCTCGCCGGCCGCGATGTATCTCGCGGCCTCGGGGGTCGGCACGCTCACGCTCGTCGACGCCGATACGGTCGACCTCACGAACCTGCAGCGGCAGATCCTGCACGTGACGGCATCGGTCGGCCGCAGCAAGGTCGAATCGGGGCGCGACGCGCTCGCGCAACTGAATCCCGAGGTGACGGTGAACGCGGTCGCGGAACGCGTCGACGACGCGTGGCTCGACGCACACGTGCCGCACGCGAGCGTCGTGCTCGACTGCACCGACAACTTCGCGACGCGGCATGCGATCAACCGCGCGTGCGTCGCGCACGGCGTGCCGCTCGTGTCGGGCGCCGCGCTGCGCTTCGACGGCCAGATCAGCACGTTCGACTTCCGCGACGCGGCCGCGCCCTGCTATGCGTGCGTGTTTCCGGAAGACCAGCCGTTCGAGGAAGTCGCGTGCTCGACGATGGGCGTGTTCGCGCCCACCGTCGGGATCATCGGCGCGATGCAGGCGGCCGAGGCGCTGCGCGTGATCGGCGGCATCGGCAAGACACTCAACGGGCGGCTGATGATGCTCGATTCGCTGCGGATGGAATGGACGACGATGAAAATCGCGCGCCAGGCCGACTGCCCCGTATGCGGGGGCCGGCACTGACGCGCGACGGGCATGCGCCGAACGCGCATGCGTGACACTTCGCTACAGTTAGCGACGCCGAAAACGCCTACGCGGCCGCGTCTGCCCGCGGCTCGGCGACCGCCAGCCGCTGCAGCGCCGCCTGCACTTCCTCCGGCTCGAACGCGGCCAGCACGTCGGCCGTCGGCTTCTCGAGCGCCTTCAGGTGCGCGCGCAGGATCTCCTGCTTCACGACGAGCAACTGGCTCGGGTGCATCGAGAACTCGGTGAGCCCCATCCCGAGCAACAGGCGCGTGAGCGCCGGGTCGCCCGCCATCTCCCCGCACACCGACACCGACACGCCCGCGCGCTTCGCTTCGCGCAAGGTGTACGCGATCAGGTGCAGCACCGCCGGATGCAGCGGGTCGTACAGATGCGCGACCGCGTTGTCGGCGCGATCGATCGCGAGCGTGTACTGGATCAGGTCGTTCGTGCCGATCGACAGGAAATCGAAGCGCTTCAGGAACAGCGGCAGCGCGATCGCCGCGGCCGGGATCTCGATCATCGCGCCGAGGCGCACGTTCGGATCGTAAGCGAGTCCCGCGTCGTCGAGCTGGCGTTTCGCCTCGCGGATCAGGTCGAGCGTCTGGTCGATCTCCTGCGCGTGCGCGAGCATCGGGATCAGGATCTTCACCTGGCCGAACGCGGACGCGCGCAGGATCGCGCGCAACTGCGTGAGGAACATCTGTGGCTCGGACAGGCTCCAGCGGATCGCGCGCAGCCCGAGCGCCGGGTTCGGCGCCGTTTCGTAGCCTTCGTCGAGCGCCTCGAGCGGCTTGTCGGCGCCGACGTCGATCGTGCGGATCGTCACCGGCATGCCCTTCATCCACTCGACGGCCCGCTTGTACGCGGCGAACTGCTCCTCCTCTTCCGGCATCTCCTTCTCGTGCATGAACAGGAACTCGGAGCGGAACAGGCCGACGCCGACCGCGCCGGCCTCGACGGCCGCCTTCGCGTCATCGGGCAGCTCGATGTTCGCGTACAGGTCGATCTTCGTGCCGCACAGCGTTTGCGTCGGCGAGAATTTCAGACGCTGCAGCTTGCGTTGCTCCAGCAGCTTCTCGGACTGGCGGTACGAATATTCCTCGAGGACGATCGGCGCCGGATCGACGATCACGATGCCCTGGTCGCCGTCGACGATGATCAGGTCGTCCTGGCGGATCAGCGAACTCGCATGCTGCACGCCGACCGCGGCCGGAATGCCGAGGCTGCGCGCGACGATCGCCGTGTGCGACGTGCGCCCGCCGAGATCGGTGACGAACGCCTGGAACGACTGCGTCTTGAACTGCATCATGTCGGCCGGCGCGATGTCGTGCGCGACGACGATCATGTCGTTCGTGCCGTTCCTGGCCGCGCCGTCGAGCGCCTGCGACGCGGACGGCGCACCGGCGAGCGCCTTCAGCACGCGCTCGACCACCTGCTCGATGTCGGCCTTGCGCTCGCGCAGGTATTCGTCCTCGATGTCGTCGAAATGGCGCGTCAGCAGTTCGAGCTGCTCGGTCAGCGCCCATTCGACGTTGTAGCGGCGCGTGCGGATCAGGTCGATGGTTTCCTGCACGAGCATCTCGTCGCTCAGGATCATCGTGTGGACGTCGATGAATGCACCGACTTCGCTCGGGGTGTCGTCGGTCAGGTCGGCGCGCAGCGCTTCGAGCTCGCGACGCACGACGTCGAGCGCCGTGCGGAATCGCTCCACTTCGGCGTCGGTCCGGTTGGCCTCGATCAGGTAATGGGCGACGTCAAGCGCCGCCGGCGCGATCAGATACGCTCGCCCGATCGCGATACCTCGTGAGACGGGAATGCCATGCAGCGTGAAGGACACGCGCACCTCCTCTGTACAAGTAAAGCCGCGGCACACTGCTGCGATGCGCTTATGACCCCGGTTAGCGATTATAAATTCCGCGACTCCCTGCTGACTGCATGCAGCGCAGCATTGCGCATTCCGCATCAATGCTTCCGACGAAAAAAATGCCGCGACATCCGCGGCATTCTGACTGGAAACGGCAATGATTCCGCGTGGCGATCACTGGCCTTCGCCGAACTTGTCGGCGATCAGCTTCAGCAGCGCATCCATCGCTTCCCGCTCGTCGGGCCCTTCCGTCTCGATCGTCACGGTGCTGCCGATACCGGCCGCCAGCATCATCACGCCCATGATGCTCTTCGCATTGATCTTGCGCCCGTTGCGTGTCATCCAGACTTCCGACTGGAAGTTGCCGGCCAGTTGCGTAAGCTTGGCCGATGCGCGTGCATGGAGCCCCAATTTATTGACGATGGTGGTTTCTTGTTGAAGCATGATTCTCGGTCGGGTCGGTCGAGGCCGCCGGCGACGGGCGTCGGCGGGTCAGTCTAAAACGGAAAACGGGGCGGTCAGTGCGATTCGGTGCGCGGCTGCGGTTCGGGCGGAATCGGCGCGCACTGGCCGCAGCCGGTTTCCGACGGCGGCGGCGGCGTGCCGGCCGACACCTCGTGGACACCCTTCGCGCCGCCGGACAGCGCCTTGTCGACCAGCTTGTCGAGCGGCACCGTGCGGTAGCAGACGGCCCGCACGAGCATCGGCAGGTTCACGCCGGCCAGCACGCGCACGTTGTCGAGCTTCGCGAGCTGGCCTGCGATGTTCGCGGGCGTCGCGCCGTACATGTCGGTCAGCACGACCACGCCGTTCTCTTCCTTGAGCCGCGCGAGTTCCGCGTGCGCAAAGGCCATCACCTGGGCCGGATCGCTGTCCGCCGTCACGTCGATGCAGCCGATGCGGGCGGGCACGCCGCCGTAGATGTGCGCGATGCAGTCCCGCAGCGCGGTGGCGAGCGGAGCGTGCGCGATGATCAGGATTCCGGCCATGTCAGATCGCCCCCGGCCGCCCCTGGCGGGCCGATACCCCGCGGCGGGGCAATGAGCGTAGCGAGTGTGGGGAACGTTTCATGTTCAGCCTTGCAACAGTGTCGGCCCGACCGCCGGGCCTTCGGTGCGCCGATCACGGCACCGGGCAAGCGGGCATTGTAGCAGGCCGGTCAAGCTGCTCCGGCGACGGGGGACCTGCGCGGCCGCCGCCGGGGTTGCGCGGGAAACGGGTCGGGCCTACGCGGCGGCACGCTCCAGCGCGTCGATGAACATCGCGGCGACGTCGAAGCCCGTCTGCTCCATGATCTCGCGGAAGCACGTCGGGCTCGTGACGTTCACCTCGGTCAGCCAGTCGCCGATCGCGTCGAGCCCGACCAGCAGCAGCCCGCGCGACGCCAGCACGGGCCCGAGCGT
>NZ_JACFYV010000499.1:0-357 GCF_016759955.1 Burkholderia sp. KCJ3K979 | reverse complement strand
ACTCGCTACCCCGCGGAGTGGTATACCGTCCGCTAGCTCCATCCTCGCTGCGCTCGGCTGCAAGGTACTTCAGGGCGGGTGGTTACGTTCGTGCTTCCTCCATCAGATGTCGGCAGCCAGGCACTTTTTATGCGCTTCCATTTGAGTGATCGATCGTTTGACGATTGATTTTTCGTGACGACGATATGTTTGCGCCCCGCATTTTTCTCGCGGGCAAAGCAGCGAATTCCGTTAATTGAAAGTACGGCGGGTCCCTTGCGAGGGAGGTGAAGTCGGAATTGGTGGGGATGGACCTGTCGGCCGAACGAAGCGAGGATGGAGCTAGGGGGCGGTATACCGCTCTGTTGCGTAGGCAGC
>NZ_JACFYV010000498.1:0-363 GCF_016759955.1 Burkholderia sp. KCJ3K979 | reverse complement strand
ACTGGTTGTACACGTCCCACAGGCCGTCGACGATCATCGTGTCGACCAGCTTCGCGTCGCCCATCCGGAAGCCGTCGCGCGAGCCCGGCAGCACGTGCGGCGACGCGCTCATGTTCTCCTGGCCGCCCGCGATCACGATCTCCGCGTCGTCCGCGATGATCGCGTTCGCCGCCAGCATCACGGCCTTCAGGCCCGAGCCGCACACCTTGTTGATCGTCATCCCCGGCACGGCCGTGGGCAGCCCCGCCTTGATCAACGACTGCCGCGCCGGGTTCTGCCCGGAGCCGGCCGTCAGCACCTGGCCCATGATCACTTCGCTGACCTGCTCGGGCTTCACGCCCGCACGCTCCAGCACCGCGCGGA
>NZ_JACFYV010000497.1:0-365 GCF_016759955.1 Burkholderia sp. KCJ3K979 | reverse complement strand
CTATCCAAATTACTTACTTCTTCCAGATTGTTAAAGAACGACAGCCGATATCTGTTGATATCCTCTGACTGGCTCAATCGCCAATGACAAAGACTCGAACAATCATCATTCGAATGTTTGTCATTGAGGATTGGTGGAGGCAGACGGGATCGAACCGACGACCCCCTGCTTGCAAAGCAGGTGCTCTCCCAGCTGAGCTATGCCCCCATGTACAGAATTCCTCAGGTGTACCTACCGCCAGACAATGGTGGGTCTGGTTGGATTCGAACCAACGACCCCCGCCTTATCAAGACGGTGCTCTAACCGACTGAGCTACAGACCCCTGAGTCTGTCTTTAATTTACAGCCGATAAGCGTGAGCGCTCA
>NZ_JACFYV010000496.1:0-372 GCF_016759955.1 Burkholderia sp. KCJ3K979 | reverse complement strand
AGGCCGAGCAGGATTACGAAGGCTTCTGGGCGCGTCTCGCGCGCGAAGGCCTCACGTGGCACAAGCCGTTCACCAAGGTGCTCGACGAGCGCAACGCGCCGTTCTACACATGGTTCGACGACGGCGAACTGAACGCGTCGTACAACTGCCTCGACCGCCACGTCGAAGCCGGCAACGGCGAGCGCGTCGCGGTGATCTTCGAGGCCGACGACGGCACCGTCACCCGCGTCACCTATGCGGATCTCCTCGCACGCGTGTCGCGCTTCGCCAATGCGCTGAAGAAACGCGGCATCGGCAAGGGCGATCGCGTCGTCATCTACATTCCGATGTCGATCGAAGGCATCGTCGCGATGCAGGCCTGCGCGCGCATCG
>NZ_JACFYV010000495.1:0-378 GCF_016759955.1 Burkholderia sp. KCJ3K979 | reverse complement strand
CTATTTATCATGCTCGATGGTACCTGGCCAGAAGCTCGCAAGATGTTTCGTAAAAGTCCGTATCTGGATAATCTTCCCGTCATTTCCGTCGATCTTTCTCGGCTTTCTGCCTATCGCCTGCGTGAAGCCCAGGCTGAAGGCCAATATTGTACTGCCGAGGTAGCCATCGCACTGTTAGATATGGCCGGCGATACCAGGGCGGCGACAGGGTTAGGCGAGCATTTTACCCGCTTTAAAACACGCTATCTGGCAGGAAAAACGCAACATCCGGGAAGCATCACAGCAGAACAGTTAGAAAGCGTTTAAAATCATTCGGTCACTTCTGCGGGAGACCGATATGAGTCAGCGAGGACTGGAAGCACTACTGCGACCAAAATC
>NZ_JACFYV010000494.1:0-378 GCF_016759955.1 Burkholderia sp. KCJ3K979 | reverse complement strand
GATCTGCCGGCCGACGTCGCCGCGCAGATCGCCCGCATGCTGGCCGGGCGCATCGATCCGAAGCAGCGCGGCGCGCATGGCGATACTTTCCGCGTGGCATTCGAGCCCGACCACGGCGCAACGCGGCCGGGCCGCGTACGCGTGACGGCGCTCGATGTCCGCTTTCGCGGGCAGCGCGTCGCGGCCGTGTGGTTCGCCGCGCAGGCCGGCTCGCCGGGCGCCTATTACGAGTTCGACGGCATGCCGCTCGCCGGCGCACGCTTCGCGATGCCGGTCGCCGCGACGCGCATCAGCTCGCCGTTCGGCGCGCGCGTGCATCCGGTGAGCGGTGCGCGTCACGTGCATTCGGGCGTCGATCTCGCGGCGCCGGCGGGCCGC
>NZ_JACFYV010000493.1:0-378 GCF_016759955.1 Burkholderia sp. KCJ3K979 | reverse complement strand
TCAAGCCAAGAACCCCCGCCCGAAAGGCGGGGGTTTTTGCATTTCGGCGCCATAAAAGTATGTGGCGAAGCGCCCTCATAACCCGCCGTTACGCACGCCAGATCAAACCGCCTGCGCTCCTTCTGCCTGATACTAATTGCCCGTAAGGCTTGATCCTATAACAAGTCTGCCTTATGGATCGGCGCCGTGCGACAGCACCGGCCGAGATCCAAAGCGACATGTTGGATTCTCGTGTGTGATACACACAACCTAATTACTGCTTCTTCCAAGATTGGTTCTGTTGGCCACGCCAGCAGAACAACCCCCTTTGCCTGATGACCATAGCGAGTCGGTCCCACCCCTTCCCATCCCGAACAGGACCGTGAAACGACTCTACGC
>NZ_JACFYV010000492.1:0-381 GCF_016759955.1 Burkholderia sp. KCJ3K979 | reverse complement strand
ATGGTGTTCAGGAACCTGACGATTCGTGCGCGCATCGGTTTGACGATGGCGTTTCTGGCGGTACTGCTGGGTGTCACCGGCGTGCTCGGTCTGTACGGGATGACGCGTGCGAACGATTCGACGCGCGAGATTTTCACGAACCAGATGCCGAGCGCGGTCAACGTGGCGATGGCGGAAATGTTCGCCGCGCGCGAGCGCCTCGCACTCGACCGTGCGGCGCTGCTGGCCGGCACGCCGGACTCGGCGGCGGCCATCGAGCGCAGCCGCGCGATGCGGGCACAATCGGACGCCTGGTGGCAGAAATACCTTGCGCTGCCGCGCGACGCCGACGAGGACCGGCTCGCACAGGACGTCGCCGCCCGGCGCAAGGTGCTGCAGGAC
>NZ_JACFYV010000491.1:0-383 GCF_016759955.1 Burkholderia sp. KCJ3K979 | reverse complement strand
GGCCACTGGAGCAGGATGAATTACTGACGCGTTTACAGAAAAGCTGTGATATGACGCAAGTCTCTGCCGATTACAATGCGTTGTTTATCGGCGATGAATGTGCTGTGCCGCCATATCGTAGCGCATGGGTTGAGGGCGCAACGGAAGCGGAAGTGCGCGCTTTTCTTTCCGAACGAGGGATGCCACTAGCGGATACGCCAGCCGATCACATCGGCACATTGCTGCTTGCGGCTTCCTGGCTGGAAGATCAGTCAACGGAAGATGAGAGCGAAGCACTGGAAACACTGTTCAGTGAGTATCTGTTACCCTGGTGTGGTGCGTTCCTTGGCAAAGTGGAGGCCCATGCAACTACGCCTTTCTGGCGCACCATGGCACCGCTAACC
>NZ_JACFYV010000490.1:0-384 GCF_016759955.1 Burkholderia sp. KCJ3K979 | reverse complement strand
GCCCAGCGCCGGCAAGAGCCTCGCCTACTTCCTCGGCGACCTGCTGGACGTGTTCGGCGCCAGCGTAGTCGAGCAACTCGGCCGGCTGTCCCAGGGCGCCACCCAGATCCAGCTCGACCGCTTGTTCGCACCGACCTTCAATACTCTGAGCGCCCTCTCGGTGAAGATGAAAGGTATCCGCCTGCTGCCCGACAGTCAGGTGCCGCTCGACATGGTTGTCGTCGGCGTGCGCGGCGCCGGCCTGCGCAACGGTCTGACCGAGGTCGAGCGCCAGGAGCTGAGGCGCAAGAGCTATCGGCGCGCCATCGTTCAGGACGGTGCCGGCAATCCCCTGGCCGGCACCAGTCCCCGCGACACCGGCATGAGTCGCGCCAACCTGCGCAA
>NZ_JACFYV010000048.1:0-39414 GCF_016759955.1 Burkholderia sp. KCJ3K979 | reverse complement strand
CGTCCTCGCGGCGGATCAGGCGCGGGCCTTTCTCGACGATCGTGACCTGCGAGCCGAAGCGGCGGTACATCTGACCGAATTCGAGCCCGACATAGCTGCCGCCGACGATCACCAGATGATCGGGCAGGAAGTCGACGTCCATCATCGTCGAGTTGGTCAGGTACGGCACCGAGTCGAGGCCCGGCATCGCGGGCACCTGCGCGCGTCCGCCGACGTTGATGAAGATGCGCTCGGCTTCGAGCACGTCATCGCCCACGCGCACCGCGTTCGCGCGTTCGAACCGGGCGTGACCCTGAAAGACGGTGGTGTTGTCGAGGCCGCGCACCCATTGCTCGACGCCGTGGTTCGAGCGGCCGGAAATCTGGTCCTTGCGCGCCTTCACGGCTTTCATGTCGACGGTGACTGGACCGCCGACCGACACGCCGTATTCGCTGGCGCGCCGTGCAAGCTGCGCGGCGTACGCGCTCGCGATCAGCGTCTTGGTGGGGATGCAGCCGGTGTTCACGCAGGTGCCGCCGAAGCGGCCGCGCTCGATGATCGCGACTTTCATGCCGGCGCCGGCGAGCCGCGCGGCGAGCGGCGGCCCGGCCTGGCCGGTGCCGATGACGATTGCATCGAAGTGTTGCGTCATGACGTCCTCCTGTGCGGGGGCAACGAGGAAAGGGGCAGGCGCAAGCCGCATACCGTGCCGGCGGTCGCGCGGGCGACGAGCGCCTATGGTAGACCTGTTGGCCGGGTGCCGCGAGCGGGGGGTGGCGCGGCGCGTCGCGTTGAAAAACGGCACCACCGCGCGGGCGTGGCGGCGCGCAGCCTTCAGTCCTTGCGTTTCCACTGCCCGAACGACACTGGCCGGTGCGCTTCGGCGCGCGTGACGGTGACGTGGTCGGGCTGGTCGTCGAGCGGAAACGATTCGGTGACGATCTGGTTCGAAAAGAGCCAGCCGTGCGTGCGCGGGTCGTAGCGGAACGTGATGTAGTCGGTCCAGTGCTGCCCGCACGCGACGAAGTTCTGCACGGTGAAATAGCGACCCTTCACCGACAAGCCGTTGTCGGCCGCATCTTCAGGATCGAACGGATCGCACTGGCCGCCTTCGTTCGCGCGCAGCACGACCTGGTCGTTGCGGGCGGCGAGTCGATACGTGTGGTCTGCCTGTTCCTCGTAGATCAGCAGCGGGCGCGGCGATGGTTGGTCGCGCGTGTCGACCGCGCGGTGCACGACGACGAGAAAGCTGTGCCACCCGTTGTCGAGATCGGGCCCGGCCTGCGTGAGCAGCGGCTGGTAGCCGGGCGGCAGTTGCGCGGCGATCGACTTCGGCAGGGTGTCGGCGCGGACGCTGAGCGGGAATGCGGCAAGCAGCGGGAGCAGCAGGGCGGAAAGGCGAAGAGCGCGCATGGCGGGCGGTCCGGTCGAAAGGAGAAAAAGGGGGATGAGCCGCGCGACGTTACAGATCGCGCCCGAGAAAGTCCGTGCCCGGCACCGGATTGAACGCGACGGGCGGCGCGGGCGTGAAGCCGAGCGACGCATACAGTTGCCGGGCGGCGACGAACTCGGGCAGCACGTCGAGGCACATGCGCGCGTAACCGGCCGCCTTCGCGTCGCGCAGCAGCTGCCCGCGCGGCGCCGCGTATTTGCCGGGCAGCGCGGCGATTTCCGGCTCGTAGTCCTGGAAAGCGAGGCTGACGGTCGGGCTCGCGACGTACTCGCGAAAGATCGCTTCGACGGCGGCGGCATCGTCGGGAAAGCGGGCGGCGCGGATCGCGATCATGGGGCGGCGCGAGATGACAGGAAAGAGGGCCAGCATAGCAGCGCACGGCCGCTTTCGGCCATGCGCGAAGCGTGCCAGAATCAGCGGCTCGACCGTCGGAAACGACACGCAGGCGCCGGCGCAGCGGCGTCGCTGACCAAGGAGACTTCGATGACCGCATCGGCTGCCGTACTCGCCATCCTCGCTGCGCTGTTTCTCGGCGCGATGATTCCGGGCCCGAGCTTCGTGCTGGTGGCCCGCAACTCGATCGGGCTGTCGCGCCGCGACGGGCTGGCCACCGCGCTCGGCATGGGCATCGGCGGCATCGTGTTCGGCGGCGTCGCGCTGGCGGGGCTTTACACGCTGCTGCAGGCGGTCGAATGGCTGTATGTGGGGCTCAAGGTCGCGGGCGGCGCTTACCTGATCTACATGGCGTCGAAGATCTGGCGCGGCGCCGACCGGCCGATCGCGATGGACGATCCGCAGGCGATGGCCGGCGGCAGCGCGCGCAAGTCGTTCTGGACCGGCCTCACGACCCAGCTCAGCAACCCGAAGACGGCGATCTGGTACGGCAGCATCTTCGCGGCGCTGCTCCCGCAGCACCCGCCGCTGTGGTGCTATCTCGCGCTGCCGCCGCTCGTGTTCGCGGTCGAATTCGGCTGGTACACGCTCGTCGCGCTGTGCTTCTCGACGCGCGGGCCGCGCGAACTTTACCTGCGCGCGAAGAAGTGGGTCGACCGCATCGCGGCTGGCGCGATCACGCTGCTCGGGCTGCGGCTGATCCTGAATGCGCCGAAAGCGGGGATCTGAGCGCTTCTCTTTCTCTATCAGCACGTGGCGGCCGGCCGTGGCCGTCGCCGGTTAGCGGCAGGCACCGCCCGCGCCGCTCGCCCGAGCGCGCGTCGGCGTCCCGAATTCCAGGATTACCGGTTCATCGTCAGGCCATGGTCAGGCGCGGCTTGCGGAATGCCCGCACCCCGTCGTGGCGGCTCGGCCCCTTCATCGTTCACGCCGGGTCGGCACTGCAAACGCACAACGCATGGATTCCCGATGGCGCGGCCGCTCGCCAGCCGCCGCCTCCCATGTTTCCCGCTCGTCACCACCGTCCGCCGAGCCTTGCCCGACGGGCCTTCGCGTGTATCGCGCGGCACGCCGAACCGCGCCGCTTCCCCGATTCTGGCGGCCGACCGCCCGACGACGTGTAAACTGCTGCCTTTTTTGACGGTTTGCAGCATGGTGCAAGCATCTCCGCGCCCGGCGTTGAGCGGTCCGACGCTCGTCCGGCTGCTCGCGCGCCTGGCCGATGCCGACGTCGCGGAATCCCGGCAGACGCTGTCCGACCGGCTGAGCCAGTGGCTCGGCTGGACCGACGCGATCACGCTGTCGTCCGCGTTGAATGCGAGCCCGCCGGGTGTCGCGGCTGGCGTGCGCGGCTACGACGCCGAGCGCGACTGCGCGCGCGTGCGCCACGACCTCGCGCAGGCGATCACGGCCACCCAGCGGCCGCGCGCGCGGCGCCGGCCGGGCGACCTGCCGCCGCCGGCCGCCGACACGGCCGATTTCGCGGACTTCCGCCAGCGGTATCTGACCCTCCAGCAGGACATGGAAACGGCGATCGGCCAGTTGCGCGGCCGCCTGCGGGTCGCGCTCGCCGCGCGCTCGTCCGGGATGGCGCGGCTCGCGACGCTCGACACGATCATGGAGCGCGTGCTCGGCGCGCGCGAGCGCAGCCTGCTGTCGGCCATACCCGCGCTGCTCGGCACGCGCTTCGCGCGGCTGCGCGAAGCGGAGCGGCAGGCGCTGGCCGAAGCCGAAGCCGCGGCCGCCGCTGCGCCCGACGCCGACGCATCCGCTTCGGCCGATGAGGGCACGGCGGCCGACACCCCGACCGTCGCGGCGATCGTGCCCGGCGCATGGCTCGATACGTTTCGCGACGAGATGCACAGCCTCCTGCTTGCCGAACTCGAAGTCCGGTTTCAAACGGTAGACGGGCTGCTCGCGGCCCTTCGCACCTGCTAATCAACACGCTATGTCCAGAATTCGCCTTGATCTCGTTGTCTTCGTCGCCGGTCTGCTCGCAGTGGGCTGGATCTGTGCCGGCTATGTCGCGTCGAACCCGCTGGCGGCGGCCGTCACGCTGCTGATCGGCGCGTGCTACGTCGCCGGCGCATGGGAGCTGCTGCGCTACCGGCAGGCGACCGCCACGCTGTCGCACGCGGTCGCCGGCCTGACCGAGCCGCCCGCGACGCTCGACCCGTGGCTCGACACGCTGCATCCGGGCCTGCGCGGCGCGGTGCGCGCCCGTGTCGAAGGCGCGCGCGTCGCGCTGCCGGGCCCGGCGCTCACGCCTTACCTCGTCGGCCTGCTGGTGCTGCTCGGCATGCTCGGCACGCTGCTCGGGATGGTTGTCACGCTGAAGGGCACGGGCGCCGCGCTCGAGAGCGCGACCGATCTCGATGCGATCCGCGCGTCGCTGATCGCGCCGGTGAAGGGGCTCGGGTTCGCGTTCGGCACGTCGATTGCCGGTGTGGCGACGTCCGCGATGCTCGGGCTGCTGTCCGCGCTCGTGCGCCGCGAGCGGATCGACGCGGCCCAGCAGCTCGACGCGAAGATCGCGACGACGCTGCGCGTGCATTCGTCCGCGCATCAGCGCGACGAATCGTTCCGGCTGCTGCAGCGCCAGGCCGACGTGATGCCGGCGCTGGTCGACCGGTTGCAGACGATGATGACGACGCTCGAGGCGCGCAGCGTCGCGTTGCACGATCGTCAGATCGAAAGCCAGCAGGCATTTTTCGACCGGACCGAGCGGGCGTACGCAGGCCTGGCGTCGAACGTCGGCGACGCGCTGAAGGAAAGCGCCGCCGAAAGTGCGCGCGTGGCCGGCGCCGCGCTGCAGCCGGTCGTCGCCGCGACGATGACGGGGCTCGCGCAGGAGATGGCCGCGCTGCGCGATACCGTGACGGGCGCGGTGCAGCGTCAGCTCGACGGGCTGACGGACGGCTTCGAGAAGACCACAGGCAACGTGACGGCCGTATGGAACCGGGCGCTCGACGAACAGCGCCGCGCGGGCGACGCGGTCGCGCAGCAGTTGCAGACGACGCTCGGCCAGTTCACCGACACGTTCGCGCAGCGTTCGTCGGATCTGCTCGACGGCGTCGCGACGCGCCTCGAGTCGACCGAAGGCCGCCTGTCGGACGCATGGCGCGAGGCGCTGGCGCGCCAGGAGCAGGTCGGCGAGACGCTGGCCGGCCAGCATGCACGCGCGCTGGGCGAAGCCGCCGCGACGTTCGAACGCCATTCGGCCGCGACGCTCGCCGCGATGCACGAGTCGCACGCGGGTTTGCAGACGCAACTGGCGGCGCGTGATGAAGAACGTCTCGCTGCATGGAACGACTCGCTGGCCGCGATGGCCGCGAAGCTTGGTGAAGAATGGCAGCGTGCGGGCGCGCATAGCGCGGGCCGTCAGCAGGAAATCTGCGACGCATTGGCGCAAACGACGCGTGACCTCGCCGCACAGGCATCGACGTTCGAACAACGCTCGAACGATCTGCTGTCGACGATCCGCGAGTCGCACACCGGTCTGCAATCGCAACTGGCAGCGCGCGACGAAGAACGTTTGTCCGCATGGAACGATTCGCTGGCCGCGATGGCCACGAAGCTCGGCGACGAGTGGCAGCGCGCAGGCGTGCATAGCGCGGGCCGTCAGCAGGAAATCTGCGACGCACTCGCACAAACGACGCGCGACCTCGCCGCACAGGCTTCGACGTTCGAACAACGCTCGAACGATCTGTTGTCGACGATTCGCGATTCGCACACGGGCCTCCAATCGCAACTCGCTGCACGCGACGAAGAACGTTTGTCTGCATGGAACGAATCGCTGGCCGCGATGGCCACGAAGCTCGGCGAAGAATGGCAGCGCGCGGGCGTGCACAGCGCCGGCCGTCAGCAGGAAATCTGCGACGCGCTCGCGCAAACGACGCGCGATCTCGCCGCCCAGGCGTCGACGTTCGAACAACGCTCGAACGATCTGCTGTCGACGATTCGCGATTCGCACACGGGCCTCCAATCGCAACTCGCTGCACGCGACGAAGAACGTTTGTCTGCATGGAACGAATCGCTGGCCGCGATGGCCACGAAGCTCGGCGAAGAATGGCAGCGCGCGGGCGTGCACAGCGCGGGCCGTCAGCAGGAAATCTGCGACGCGCTTGCGCAAACGACGCGCGATCTCGCCGCACAAGCGTCGACGTTCGAACAACGCTCGAACGATCTGCTGTCGACGATCCGCGAATCGCATGCGGGCCTCCAGTCGCAACTCGCCGCCCGCGACGAAGCTCGCCTGTCCGCCTGGAACGATTCGCTCGCCGCGATGGCCGCCGCGCTGCGCGACGAATGGGCGCAGACGAGCGCACAGGCCGCGGCGCGCCAGCAGGACATCTGCGACACGCTGACCCGCACCGCGAACGACATCACCGCGCAGGCACAGGTGCACGCAAGCGACACGATCAACGAAATCGCGCGTCTCGTGCAGGCCGCGTCGGAAGCGCCGAAAGCCGCGGCCGACGTCGTCGCCGAGCTGCGCCAGCGCCTGTCCGACAGCATGGTGCGCGACACCGCGACGCTCGAGGAGCGCAGCCGCCTGCTCGCGACGCTGGAAACGCTGCTCGGCGCGGTCAACCACGCGTCGACCGAACAGCGCGCCGCGATCGACGCGCTCGTCAGCACGTCGGCCGATCTGCTCGACCGCGTCGGCGCGCGCTTCAACGACACCGTCGATGCCGAAACGCGCAAGCTCGATTCGGTGGCTGCGCAGGTCACGGCGGGGGCCGTCGAAGTGGCGAGCCTCGGCGATGCGTTCGGGACGGCCGTGCAGGTGTTCGGCGAATCGAACGACAAGCTGCTGACCCATCTGCAGCGCATCGAGGCCGCGCTCGAGAAATCGCTCGCGCGCAGCGACGAACAGCTCGAGTACTACGTCGCGCAGGCGCGCGAGGTGATCGACCTGAGCGTGATGTCGCAGAAGCAGATCGTCGAGGACCTGCAACAGCTCGCCGGCCGGCGGGCGAGCGTCGGAGCGTAACGCATGCACGACGAAATCGACGGCGGCGCGCCATCGGCGCCGGTGTGGCCCGCATTCGCCGACCTGATGTCGGTGCTGCTCGGCGCGTTCGTGCTGATCCTGGTCGGCGTGATCGGCATGCAGCTCCAGCTCACGTCCAAGCTCGAGGAAGCGGTGCGCGCGCGCCAGCTTGAAGCGCAGCAGCGCAAGTCGCTCGAACAGGCGCTCGCCGGGCCGCTCGCGGCCGGCCGCGTGACGCTCGTGAACGGGCGCATCGGCATCAGCGGCAACGTGCTGTTCGCGCTGAACTCCGATCAGTTGCAGCCCGCGGGCCGTGACCTGCTGAAGACGCTGGCCGGCCCGCTCGCCACCTACCTGAAGACGCGCGACGAGATCCTGATGATCAGCGGCTTCGCGGACGACCAGCAGGTGCACGCGGGCAACCGCCTGTTCGCGGACAACTGGGAACTGTCGGCCAAGCGCGCGTTGACCGTGACGCGCGCGATGATCGATGCCGGTGTGCCGGCGTCGTCGGTGTTCGCGGCCGCGTTCGGTTCCGAACAGCCGGTCAGTTCGAATGCGGACGATGAAGGCCGCGCGAAGAACCGTCGCGTGGAAATCGCGCCGGTGCCGCGCAAGTCGGCGTCGAACGGAGGAAAGGCAAGGTGACGGGCGGCGCAACGCAGGTTCGCGCGATGCTCGACGCATGGCGCGAGCAGGGCGCCGACCGGCTCGATCCGGTAGGTTTTCATCGGATCGATGCGCTCGAACGGCGCGCGGCCGCGCTCGACGGCGCCGCGCGCGCGTTGCTCGACGCGCGGCTGGCGACGTTGATCGACGGGTTTGCGAAGCGCGTCGCGCGCGCCGACGATGACGCCGAAGTCACGCGTGAGACGGTGCAAGCCGCGACGAGCGTGCCCGCGCGCGGCGCGCTTGCCGCGCTCGTCGAAGGCTTCGCGCGTGATGCGCAGGCCGACCGGCGCGGGCTCGATCCCGAACTGATCGACTACTTCCGCACGATGTGGTCGAAAGTCCGCACGGAACAGCAATACCGCCAGTCGCTCGACCAGGTGCCGCGCAACGCGGGGCCGCTCAATTCGAACAGCCTCGTGCACCGCTCGCTCGCGACGATGCGCGAGCTGTCGCCGGAATACCTGCAGCAGTTCCTGTCGTACGTCGATGCGCTCGCGTGGCTCGAGGATCTCGCCGGCGGCGGTGCGCAGCCCGAGAAGGAAGCGCCGCGTGCAAAGGCGGCCAAACCGGCGAGAAAGACGACGCGCGCGAAGGCGCGATAACCCCACGCCGCACCTTCGGGCGTGTGGGCTACCTAGCTGCCTGACGCCGACGTTTCGATCGCCGTGCGCAGCGCGTGCAATGCATCGACGAGCGCCGACGCGAAAGGCGGATGCGCGGCGATGCCCGCCGCATCGAGCCGGCTTCCGAGGATCGGCAACGCGATCGAGGCGGGCTCGACGATGCGCGCCGACATCACCGACAGCGTTTCCCGCAGCGCCGCGTCCGCATGCGTCGCGCGCGGCGACGCGTTCAATACCGCGACCGGTTTGTACACGACGGCCTCGCATCCCACGACCCAGTCCAGCGCGTTCTTCATCACGCCCGTTACGCCGTGCGCGTATTCCGGGCTGGCGATCAGCACGCCGTCGGCCGCGTTCAGGCGGTCGATCAGGTCGCGCACCGCGGCGGGCGTCGGGTATTCGGCATCGGGATTGAACAACGGGAATTCGCCGAGACGATCGAAGCGGGCGATGCGCATGCCGCGCGGGGCAACGCGTGCGGCTGCATCGAGCAGCGCCGCGTTGTACGACTGCGCGCGCAAGCTGCCGCATAGCGCGACGATGTCGAGGGAGCGCTCGGAATCGGTTCGGGTTTCGTTGGCCATCGCGGAACGGGTGGGTAGGTGGCTCGCGCGGCGGCGGCGCGCGGCTCCGGCGAATTATCGCATCGGTGCGTGAGCCACATGAGTCACGTGAGCCGTATGAGCGACGGGCCGCGCGTGGCCGACGCTCCGCACGGAATGTCGTTCGTGTTCGCCGCGCCGCACGTTCACGTTCGCATATTCGGCGGCATCGACGCCGGTCATCCCGGTAGCTTGTGCCAGTTCACCGAGGGTCCATCCGTTGCCGAGCAACAACCGCCGCGTATGCAGCGCGCCGTGCACGTCGTCGGCCACGGCTTCGCCGAGATAGCGCAGCGCGCGGCCCTCGACATCGACGAAGCCATGCCGGTAATCGTGCGCGAGCGCGGTCCACAGCCGCGCGGCGCCGACTGACTGGCGTGCGCCGCTGATCAGGCACAGGCCCGCGTCGAGCCCCCATCGATACAGCGTCGTCGCGAGCCCCTTGCGTTGCGCCGAGCCGCGCAGCCGCGTGTGCGGCGCGCGCAGGTAGCGGTCGGCGCGGCGCGGCAGTTCGGGCAGGCGGTTGAACACCGTGTAGCCGGCGAGCTGGCGCGCGGCTGGATCTTCGACGTACAGGAAGTATTCGCCGTCCGCCTCGCGGTGGCGGACGATCAGGCCCGAGCGGCCGAGCGCGATGACTGGCAGGCCGTGCAGGCGATGGCCCGGCTGGTGGAGACGTTCATACAGGGTGTCGAGTTCGTCGTCGATGTCGTGCTGGGAATGCTGTACGTCGATACGCATGGCAAAAGGCGCCCGTCTCGGGCGCATCGAGAAAGGGATTCATGGCAACGGGGAAACGGAAATGGAAGCGGCCCCCGGGCTCGGCGAAGCGAGCCGGGGCCGCGAATCAGCTGGGGATGTGCTGGAAACCGGCGGCGATCGCGGCGAGGCCCGCGATGCAGAGTGCGAACAGGATCAGGACTTTGTGGATCACGCCTCTTTCCTCATGAATGCGCGGCGCCGGCGGGCGGCATCGCGGAGACGGTGAGCGGCGGGCACGGCCCGCACGGCCGTCGTGCGGGACGACGGTCGGGTGTCCGGCGACGGATCGTACGCGGACGGCCAGCACCATACGCGACGCACCGGGGGCGGGCAATCGGACTGGCGGAGAAAAGCGACGAAAAGCGGAGAATCGCGGTGTTTCGCGACAATTGGCCGCATGAGGGGGCTGTGGACACGCCATGATTCGCCACGAAGTCCGCGGTTGATCGCGTAGCGGTTTCCGGCAGCACCCCCCATTCATGCCGCGAGATCGCATACACTTCACCGCGAACGAACCCCACAAGGATCTGACCATGGGAGCGGGCCCGTCCACGGATCGCTGAGCCGCAACAACGTGCTTCACCCGGTTGTTGCGGCGATCTCCTCTCGTCGATGACTCAGCAGGCAGATTGCCGCCGGATTTCCCTTTTTCCGAGCGGATGCTTCGTCATGCCTGATCAAACCCGAACCACGCCCGCATGGGCTTACTCGCTGCCGTCGGCCCTGCTGCTGATGGCCCCTTTCGATCTCCTCGCGTCGCTGGCGATGGACGTGTATCTGCCGGTGGTTCCGGAGATGCCGTCGGCGCTGCACACGTCGCCCGCCATGGTGCAACTGACGCTGAGCGTCTACATGGTCGTCCTCGGCCTGGGCCAGTTGATGTTCGGCCCGCTGTCGGACCGGCTCGGACGTCGACCCGTGCTCCTGGGCGGTGCGCTACTGTTCTCGGTGGCTTCGCTGGCGCTTGCAATGGCGGGCAGCGGCGGCGTGTTCGTCGCATTGCGCCTGCTGCAGGCGTTGGGCGCGTCCGCAGCGCTCGTGGCGACCTTTGCAACGGTGCGCGACGTGTATGCCGACCGTCCGGAAGGCAGTACCCTCTACAGCCAGTTCGGGGCGATCCTCGCGTTCGTCCCGGCGCTCGGGCCGATGCTCGGCGCAGGCATTGCGCACGGTTTCGGATGGCGCGCGATCTTCATGACCCTCGGCGGCGCCGGATGTCTGGCGTTTTACCGCGCGTTGTCGCGTTGGCACGAAACACGGCAGCAGGCCGGCGGCAAGCCGCGGCAATCCGCCGTATCGATCCTGCGCAGTCCTTCTTTCCTCGTCTATTCGCTCGGTTTCGGCACGTCCATGGGCGCTTTTTTCGTGTTCTTTTCGATTGCGCCGCGTGTGCTGGTCGGACAGGCCGGCTATTCGCGCACCGAATTCAGCGTGGCGTTTGCCACCGTCGCGATCGTGATGATCGTTGCCGCGCGCTTTGCGCGATGGTTCGTGTCGAACTGGGGGATTCCGGGCTGTTTCGTGCGCGGCGCCGGTGTCATGATGGCCGGCGCAACCGCGCTGGCGGCGTGCACGGTCCTGATGGCGCCGTCATTCGTCTCGTTCGTGATGCCGATGTGGATCGTCGCGATCGGCATCGTGCTGATGTCGTCGGTGACGGCGAACGGCGCGCTTCGGGATTTCGACGACGCGGCGGGGACGGCGGTCGCGTTGTATTACTGCGTGCAGAGCCTGATCGTCGGCGGGGCCTGCACGTTCGTGACGCTGGTGCTGCCCGGCGATACGCCGTGGCCGCTGGCGGCGTTTTGTTTCGTCGCGCCGACGGCATGCGTCCTCGCGCTCGCCGCATTGAAGCGTACGCGCGGATGAACGCGAATGTGCGCGTTCCCGGCCGGGTCGATGCATCGGCAGCCCGGCCGGGAAGCGGCGCGTCACACCGCCTGCCGCCCACCAAACGCCTGCCTGATCCGCGCGAACAACCCGTGCTGCGCGATCCATTCGGCATACGCGCGATAGTCGGGATCGCGCATCAGGTGACGCTCTTCCGTTTTCGCGCGCGTGTAGTAGATCAGGTTGACGGCGACGAGCCCGGCGCAGTGCATGAGCCCGAGTTGCCAGCCGAGCGGCTCGACGAACGGCACCGACACCATCCAGTACGACAGGTTCTTCGTGATGTAGGCCGGATGCTTCGTGAAGCGGTACGGGCCGGACGTGATGATCCCGCGGTTGGTGAGGTTCGAGAACCGCAGCCCGAACGAGATCGTGCACAGCGCGTAGGTCAACAGCAGCAGGATGATCACCGTGCCCCAGATCACGCGCAGCGTCGGCGCCGACAGCAGCCAGTTGTCCCAGAACATCGAGCCTTCGTAGCGGATGTAGTTGTTCGAGATCAGCGACCAGAACGGCTGGTAGCAGATCAGCGCGGCGACCCAGCCGAGCGTCGTCGGCTCGACGGTACGCACGTGGCTGTCGAGGATGCGGAACGTGCACAGGTAGCCGACGGTGCCGAACATCAGGTCCATCGTGAACGACAGGTCGTACATGAACACGAAGGTCGCGATCGTCATCGGCGCGTGCATCGCGTTCGCGAGCGACGCACTCAGGTGATCGGCGTCCTTCGACAGATAGACGGTCATCAGCGGCAGGAAGAACGCCTTCACGCCCCAGCCGGCCAGCATCTCGCGCACCGGCTTCCAGCTCGCGGGCTGCTCGCGGCGAAACAGGAAGCGGCCCCACAGCAGGTACGCGTCGTCGGTCTCGCGCTGATGGCGGTCCATCCACGCGAAGTAGAACGGCGCGGCGACGATCACGTACGGCGCGAGCGAGCGCAGCAGCGACCAGAACGGCAGGTAGAACGCGCCGTGGTATTCGGGCAGCAGCCAGTAGATCGCGCCGATGCCCGCGTAGATCGACGTCAGCGCGCCGAGCCGCGTCGCGACGCGCGCGATGCCGAGCGGCCGGACGGCCTGCCGTGACAGCCCCGCGCTCGGGCGCAGGTAGACGCGCGAGATGAAGAGTTCGTGCAGCGCGATCGTGCCGATGATCGCGAGACTCGCGATGACCGCGCGCGTGGCCGCGTCGAGCGCCGGGTGATCGCGCGTGATCCACAGCGCGAAGAGTCCGGCCGTGATGCCGAGCAGGCCGGCGCGGAATGGCGTGGCGGAACGGGGTGGGCGGTCCGGGGCAGCGACGATGCCGTCGAGCGTGGAGTTCATGATCGGATCCTCGTAGGGATGAGGGCCGGCGCCCCCGCTTGGCGGGTGACGCCGGCCGTCGGCCGGGCTTTGTATGGATGCGCGCCCGGCCATTGGCCTGTCGTTCTGATACGTGATGCGCTACCGCTTACTTCTTGGTGCCGGCGCCCAGCAGACCGCCGAGCAGGTTGGTCACCGGCGACAGCAGGTTGCCGGTGCCGCCCGCGGTGGCGCCGCCCGTGCTGCCGGTCAGGCCGGTCACCACGGAGCCGCTGCCGCCCGGCGTCGTCACGGTGCCTGCTGCGCCGCCGGGGCTGACCGTGCCGGTGGCGCCGGCCGAGCCGGCCGGCGTGCCCAGCGCACCCGTGAGCGTGCCGACCGGGCCGCTCGTCAGCACCCCGCCGAGCGTGCCGGACAGGTTGCCGCCCGGCGTCGTGACGGTGCCGGTGAGGCTCGCGCCGAGCGGCGTCAGCGCGTTGACGAGATTGGTGACCGGCGCCAGCAGGCCGCCGAGGCCTGCGCCACCCGTACCGCTGGTGCCGCCGGTCCCGCTCGTTCCGCCCGTGCCGCTGGTGCCGCTCGAACCGATGCCGCCGAGTGCGCCCGTCACCGTCCCGAGCAGGCCGGTGATCGGCGCGAGCGGGCCGCCGCTGCTGGTGCCGCTGGTGCCGCCCGAACCGCTCGAGCTGCTGCCGCCGAGGCCGCCCGTCAACGTGCCCAGCAGGCCCGTGATCGGCGCGAGCGGATTGCTGCCGCCCGTGCCGCTGCTGGAGCTGCCCGCGTTGTTGTCGTGGACGAGGCCGCCCGTCGACGTCACCGTGTTGCCGAGCTGCGTCACGACGCCGCCGAGGCCCGCGCCGACCGGGTTGTCGGTCGCGCCGCCGACCTTCGTGCCCGCGAGCCCGAGGCCGCTGCCGAGCGTGCTCAGCAGGCCGTTGAGTGGGGTGCCGAGCAGCGTCACGCCGCCGAGCATCTGCGTGGCGCCCGGCGTCGTGACGCCGCCGGTCAGCGTGTTCGTGATCGGGTTGATCACCTTGCCGAGCTGCGTTTCGAGCTGCTGGACCGGCGAGCTGTTCAGTGCCGTGTTCAGCGCCGATGCGGTCGAGTTGACCGCGGTGCCGACCGTGTTGACGAGGCTGCCGACCAGGGTGGTCGCGGGCGCGAGCGGCGACAGCGGACCGGTGCCGAGGCTCGTCACGGCATTGCCGAGGTTGTTGACCGCGCCGCCGGCGCCGGTCAGCAGGCCGGTGGTCGACGTGATCGTCGGCCCGAGCGGGTTCGCCGACACGCCGATCGAGCCCAGGCCGGCCGCGATGCCGTTGCCGAGCGATTGCACGCCGTTGCCGAGGCTGCCGACCGCGTTGCCGATGCTGGTGGCCGTCGTCGGGTTCGTGCCGGGAATCTGCACGCCGCCGATCTGACCGCCGCCGTTTACGACCGTGGTGCCGAGCGCCGTCACGAGGTTGCCGGATTTCTGGAGGACATTGCCGAGCGGGGTAACGCCGGTGCCGGAGGTGCCGGACGTACCCGAGGTACCGGACGTACCCGAGGTGCCGGAAGTACCGGAGGTGCCGGAGGTGCCGGAAGTACCGGAAGTACCGGAAGTACCGGAGGTGCCGGAAGTACCGGAGGTGCCGGAAGTACCGGAGGTGCCGGAAGTACCGGAGGTGCCGGAAGTACCCGAGGTGCCGGAAGTGCCCGAAGTGCCGGAGGTGCCGGAAGTACCCGAGGTGCCGGAAGTGCCCGAAGTGCCGGAGGTGCCCGAAGTGCCCGAAGTGCCGGAAGTACCCGAGGTGCCGGAGGTGCCGGAGGTGCCCGAAGTGCCCGAGGTACCGGAAGTGCCCGAGGTACCGGAAGTGCCCGACGTACCGGAAGTGCCCGAAGTGCCGGAGGTGCCCGACGTACCGGAGGTGCCCGACGTACCGGAAGTGCCCGAGGTACCGGAAGTGCCCGACGTACCGGAAGTACCCGACGTACCGGAAGTGCCCGAGGTGCCGGAAGTGCCCGAAGTACCGGAGGTGCCTGAGGTACCGGAAGTACCCGAGGTGCCGGAAGTGCCGGAAGTGCCCGAAGTACCGGAGGTGCCTGAGGTACCGGAAGTACCCGACGTGCCGGACGTACCCGACGTACCGGAAGTCCCCGACGACCCCGAAGTCCCCGAACTACCTCCGCCCGACGTCCCCGACGTCCCCGAAGTGCCGCTCGTCCCGGACGTGCTCGGCTTGATCGTCGGCGGGGTCGTCGGTCCATCGACCGAGCCGCAGCCGTACAGCGCGAGCAGTGACGAGACGGCCATCGTTACCGTCGTCTTCTTGAAGAGATTCTGCATGTTGGCCTCGACATTGGAAGTGTGTCCAGGCCTTCTCTGCAAATTCCGCGCCATGACAGGTTTCGCGAAACGGTGTCGCGATTTGTTGCGGAAATCGGAAATATCGATGCGATTTAAACGGAGGAATGGCGGTTTCGCGCGACAGGCGCGCGCGGTGCGCGAGCGTCGCGGCTGCGATGTTCCCGTAAGGCGCCGTAACGCGCGACGGGATGTTACGTAGCGTTCGACCGCCCGTTACGCGAACGACCACGAACCGAGGGCCGCATCTTTGACGAAACGCGCCGTCCCGCTGAACATGGTGCGACATCCCCCGGCCGCCGGCGGCGCGGCAGCGGCCACGACCAACCACCAGGACACCGACATGAGCGAACAGGACAGGGAATACGGCAAGGCGCGGCGGATCGACGTGATGGGCGAGGCGTTCGTCGAGCGCGCGATGCGCGACCTCGACGGCTTTTCGCGTCCGCTGCAGAACTGGCTGAACGAACATGCGTGGGGCAGCACGTGGCAGCGGGGCGGGATCGACCTGAAGACGCGCAGCCTGTGCACGTGCGCGATGCTGGCGGCGCTCGGCCGCGGCACGGAGCTGAAGGGGCATGTTCGCGGCGCGCTCAACAACGGCGCGAGCCTCGTCGAGATTCGCGAGGTATTGCTGCACAGCGCGCTGTACGCCGGGGCGCCGGCCGCGGTCGAGGCGTTTCGCAGCGCGCGCGAGGTGCTCTCGGATCTCGGGCTGTCGATACCCGACGACGAAGCCTGATTCCGTCGCGGCGCCGGCTGCCCGCCACGGAATCAGGCCCCGCTGCGTTGCCGCGACCTACGCGATGCGCACTGGCTGCGCGGCGACGTCGGCCGGCGCGGCGGCGACTTCGAGCAGCCAGTCGGCCGTCGCTTCGGGGATCGTGACCGGCAGCATGTGGCCGCCCTCGACGACCTTCAACCGCACGCGCGCCGATTTTTTCGCGAGCGCGTCGCCGTGCTCGCGCCAGTTCAGGATCGGATCGGCGCGGCCGTACAGCACATCGACCGGCAGCGCGAGTTCCGCATAGCGACGCTCCATCGCGGGCAGGTCGACGGGTGCCGACAGCAGGTCCGTCGCCGTCGCGTAGAACACGTGCGGACGCATCCCGAGCAGGCCGCCGCCCTTGACCGGGAAGTCGCGCGGCACGGCCTCCGGCGCGAACACCTGGCGCACGGCCTTGCGGCCGGTCAGGATCGTCAGCGGGATCGCGAAGGTCCACGACACGAAACGGCGCACGAGCGGCGACGGCAGCATCAGCGGCTTGAACGGCGCGGGCGGTTCGGTCTGCTCGTGCGACAGCGGCGCGATCAGCGCGAGCCGGCTCACGCGGTCCGCATGGTTGAGGCCGACCGCGAGCGCGATCGCGCCGCCGAGCGAGTGGCCGACCAGCACGGGCTTGTCGAGCTGCAACGCGTCGATGAACGCGGCGACCGTGCGGGCCTGCGCGAACACGTTCGCCTGCGAGGCCGCGCCGCGCAGCGAGCGGCCGGCGCCCGGGCGGTCGAGCAGGATCACGCGATGCTGCTGCGCGAGCCGCGTGAGCGGCAGGTATGCGAAATTGCGCCATTGCCCCGCGAGCCCGTGGACGAACACGATCGGCGGGCCGTTGCCGTATTCGACGTAGTGGATACGATCGCCGTCGATGTCGACGAAGCGGCCTTCGGGCGGAAACGCTCGCGTCACGCGACGGGCCACGTAAGCGGAAAACAGCGCGAGCGCGGCGAGCACCGCGACGACGCCGAGCAGTACGTTCTGGATCAGATGGAGCGTAGGAGTCATGTCGGCCTCAGCGGGTTTCGAGTGCGGGTTCGGCAGCCGGTGCGGTAGTGGCCGGGCCGGTTTGGGCGCGGCGTTCGAAGTGCATCGCGGAATCGGCGAGCGCGCTGAACTTCAGCGACGCGAGATCGAGCACGTAGTTCTGGTGGAATTTCCACGGCTTGCGGTGCCCCTGCTTCGGCAGGATGCCGGCCGCGCGCTGGATGTAGCCCGAGCTCAGGTTGACGGCCGGCACGTCGCCGAGATCGCCCGCGCCGAGCCGCGGTACGCACGTGTCGTATCCGTTCGCGCGCATGTGGTTGAGCAGCCGGCACACGTAGCGCGCGATCAGCTCGGCCTTCAGCGTCCACGACGCATTCGTGTAGCCGAACGACGATGCGAGGTTCGGCACGCCGCTGTACATCATCCCCTTGTACGACACCGTCTCCGGCAAATCGACCACGCGGCCGTCGACCGTCACGCGCGCGCCGCCGAGCATCTTCACCTTCAGCCCGGTCGCGGTGACGATCACGTCCGCGTCGAGCTGCTGGCCGCTCTTCAACTGGAGGCCGGTCGGCGTGAAGCGCTCGATTTCGTCGGTGACGATCGATGCGCGGCCCGCGCGGATCGCCTTGAACAGGTCGCCGTTCGGCACGAGGCACACGCGCTGGTCCCACGGCATGTAGCGCGGCGTCAGGTGCTTCGCGACGTCGAAGTCGGGGCCGAGCTGCTTGCTGGCCGCGCGGATGATGAATTTTTTCGTCTGGTCCGGCTTGCGGCGCGACACGTTGTACAGGTACATCGTCAGCAGCACGTTCTTCACGCGCACGAGCCGGTGCGCGAGCCGCGACGGCAGCACGCGGCGCAGCGCGTTCGCGATCTTGTCGCGCGCGGGCAGCGACACGATGTAGGTCGGCGAGCGCTGCAGCATCGTCACGTGCTGCGCGTCGGCCGCCATCGACGGCACGAGCGTGACGGCCGTCGCGCCGCTGCCGATCACGACCACGCGCCGGTTCGCGTACGACAGATCCTTCGGCCAGTGCTGCGGATGCACGAGCTGGCCCTCGAACGTGTCCATGCCGGCCCAGTCGGGCAGGTAGCCGGCGTCGTAGTCGTAGTAGCCGCTGCACATGAACAGGAAGCGGCAGGTGTAGACGAGCGCGTCGGTCGCGCCGTCTCGCGTGCGCTCGATGCGCACCGTCCAGCGCGCGCGGTTCGAATCCCAGTCGGCCGCGACGACCTTCTGGCCGTAGCGGATCGTCTTGTCGATGCCATAGGCGCGCGCGGTGTCGCGGATGTAGTCGAGGATCGTCTGGCCGTCGGAGATCGCCTTGTCGCTGTGCCACGGGCGGAAGCTGTAGCCGAGCGTGAACATGTCGGAATCCGAACGAACACCCGGATAGCGGAACAGGTCCCAGGTGCCGCCGATCGCGTCGCGCGCCTCGACGATCGCCACGCTCGCATGCGGGCAGCGCTGCTTCAGGTGATACGCTGCGCCGATGCCGGACAGGCCGGCGCCGACGATCAGCACGTCGAGGTCGCGGCTGTCGTGGTTATCGCCACTGTCGCGGCGGGTGTCGCGGGCGGGCGGCGCGTCGCGCCGGTCGGTCGTCGTCGAGGTCATGCGAGATCCTTGGTCGGCGTGGTGGGGTGCGTGGCCGGGGCGTGCGTGCGTTCGAGGTTGCGTGCGCGGGCGCGGCGCACGTGGCGCAGCATCAGCCACTGGTAACCGGCACCGAGTAGGCGCGCGATCCGGTCGAGCCGGCGCGCGTCGGCGCCGACGAGCACGCGGCGCGCATTGCGCTCGACGCCCGCGAGGATCTGTCGCGCGGCCTCGTCGGCCGTCGTCGCGTTGATCAGGCGGTTGGCCTGGCGACGATGCGTCGCTTCGTCCTGGCCCGTCAGCGCGTGGATGCTGGTATCGACGCGGCCCGCGTCGACGATGCTCGTCGCGACGCCGCCCGGATGCACGCAGGTCGCGCTCACCGGCGCGCCGTCGAGTTCGAGTTCCATCCGCAGCGCTTCGGTGAAGCCGCGCACCGCGAACTTGGTTGCGTTGTACGCGCTTTGTGTCGGCATCGCGACGAGCCCGAACAGGCTCGACGTGTTGACGACGTGGCCGTCGCCCGATGCGCGCAGATGCGGCAGGAACGCCTGCGTGCCATGCACGACGCCCCAGAAATTGATGCCGACGATCCATTCGAGATCGGCGAGGCGCGCGGTTTCGGCGCTGGCGGCCAGCGACACGCCCGCATTGTTGAAGATCAGGTTGACCTTGCCGTGCTCGGTGCGAACGAAATCGGCCCACGCGAACACCGCGTCGCGATCGGCGACGTCGAGCCGCCGCGTGCTCACGCGCACGCCGTGCTGCGCGCAGGCGGCCGCCGTGCCGGCGAGTCCGGCGTCGCTGACGTCGGCGAGCGCGACCTCGCAGCCGCGCCGCGCAAGCTCGACCGCGAGGCTGCGGCCCATGCCCGAACCGGCGCCCGTGATCGCGGCGACCTTGCCGGAAAACCCCTTCATTCGTCGTCCTCCCGTTCCGCTTGCGCTGCACCGGCGGCGCATCTATTGTGGTGTTGTTCGTCACCACTTTAGTTTTCGGGTGTCCTGATGTCAAATAGCGGAATGGAGAAAGCACTCGAAACGGAAAAAAGGGGCCGGGCGTATGGCGGTGTGGCGCCCGAGGTGCGGGCCGCCGAGCGGCGCGATGCGTTGATCCGCGCGGCGACGCGCGTGTTCGGTACGGTGGGTTTCCGCAAGGCGACGGTGCGGTCGATCTGCCAGGAAGCGAAGCTGAACGATCGCTATTTCTACGCGGCGTTCGACAGCACCGAGGATTTGCTGCGCTGCACCTACCTGCATCACGCGCAGCAGTTGCATGACGCGGTCGCGCAGGCGGTCGCCGCGCGCGGCGGCGAGCTGCGCGAGCGCGTCGACGCGGGGCTCGCCGCATTCTTCGCGTTTCTGCGCGACCCGTGCGCGGCGCGCGTGCTGCTGCTCGAGGTAATGGGCGTGAGCGCGGATACCGACATGACGTACCAGCGCATGCTGATCGACTTCGGCAAGCTGATCATGGCGATCGGCGCGCCGGGCGAGGCCGTCACGCCTGCCGAGCGCACCGAGCAGCGGCTGATCGGGCTCGCGCTGGTGGGCGCGATGACGAACGTCGGCGCGGCGTGGCTGCTGACCGACTATCGCGATCCGGAGGCGCAGATGATCGCGAGCTGCAGGAAGGTGCTGCTGGGGACGTTGGGAACGGGCAGGTAGCGGGCGCCGGAAACTGCGGCTCGGGCATGAATCCGTCGAAACAACTCAGGTATATTTGCACGCGCATCCAGCCATGAAAGAGGCGGCGTTTGCGAAAGTATCGCCACTTCACAACGGATAGTCAGTACGTTACCGCGCGCGGGGCGGATTGCTCGCGTTCGTCGATTCGCTTTGATTACCGTACCAAACGCGGGGAGCAGGTCGGTACAACGACAAACGGATCAAGGGCTCCCTGGGCTATCTCAGCCCATCGAGTGCCGTGAAAACGCAGCGACTGGAATAACACGAAAAGCGCTAGACGCGTTACAGAGAACATGCGATCCAAAATTCTTTCAATCGCTTGCCTGGTCGGTATCAGTATCACCGCGCACGCCCAAGTGGCATGTCCGTCAGGCTGGATTCCCTATAGCGCGACGTCTTGCGGCCCGGCCCCCCGCGCGCAGGCGGCACCTACACAGCAGGCGCCCACGTTCAGTTTGGCGACGACGTGGGGAGCGATCGCGACCGATGGTGTAAAGGGCGTACTCGGCACGGCCGTCGGCGGGGAAAGCGAGCGCGGAGCCGCGCGCACGGCGATGGCAGATTGCCAAGCCAAGGGCGGGGCTACCTGCAAAGTTCAGTTGACCTACTCCAACGGCTGCGGAGCCATGATCGTTGGAAGCAAAGGATTCAGTACGGCCGGTGCTGGCACCAGGGAAGAAGCCATACAGAAAGGCATGGCGATCTGCCAGACGGATGGCGATACCGCGTGCCGTCTCTATTACACCGATTGCAGCCTGCCAAAAAGCGCTCGCTAGCGGGCAGTTGTCGACCCGGAGCTGGCGCTCGGGCATACGCGGGAACCTCGAACATGAAGCACTTCAACACCGGCCTTCTCCTGTTGAGCGTTGCGACGTCGTTTGCATCGTCCGTTTCCGCGAGCGGCCATTTGCCGCCGGTGGAGATGCCGCCACAATCGTTCGCCAGTTTCGACGCATGCGTGGAGCATCTTCGTCAGTTGTACGCGCACGACCTGGTCGGCGCGAAGCAGGGGCCTCAACAGATCGAGGGCGGCGCGACGCGCGAGGCCGTTGTCGATTCCAGGGGCGTCGTAACCAACGAGCGCGATGAAGCGCATTACGACGCCGAATTGGGTTGGTCGATTCGCAAGCCCGGCGGTGATGCCGTCGGCAATCGCTGGATCCAGACGAACTACAACTTCAAGCGCTGGAGCTGGACCTGTCGGAGCGCTTCGTTGACCGGCACAATGGAAAGCGGCTTCACGTCACCGTCGGTCGAGCCGTTACGTTAGGGGAGGGCGCCGTGGTGGATGTGGAACGGTCCCGCTTCATTGCTGCGGTTGTCATGAGGGATCGATGGTCCCGCGATCCATTGCAATAGGGAGCGGGCTGACGTCATCGACCAGGGAGTGATCGTGAGAGCAAGGTATGTCGACTACAACGGCCGATATTTCGTATGCGTCAGTGTGGCAGTTTTTCTGATGGTGTCGTTCGGGTCGGTGATGACGGTGGTTGACATATCGAATCTGGTCCGCCGGCCGTCGGATGAACTGACGACGATGGCATTCTATTGGGGCTATCTGTTGCTTCCTGCGGTCTTGCTTTGGGCGATGCATTCCGCCGGGATGCTCGAGAAATCCCGCTTCGCCTTCTCGTTGATCGCTCTAACCCTGCTGTGTGCCTGCTTCGTCTGGAGCGCAGCCCATGAACGGAGCGCGTGGGTCTGGGTCGCGTATTGGCCAGCCTGTGTGGCTTGCCTGTTGCTCGCGATGTTGGCGCATTGGGTGCGCAGACGAACCAACAAAATCTGAGGCGGCGTCTGCTGACGATATCGGCGGAGCGCGTCGCCGTTATCGGCGAATGCGCTGTCGTCGAATACCGTAAGCACGCAATGAACCACGCGGCTTGCTACTTCGACCGTGAGCGCTTTGTCGTAGGCGCTGTCGGCGCTTCCTCCAGCTTCCCCTTCATCGCCTCGACAAACGCCCGCACCTTCGGCGAAGGCAGCCGCGTCGACGGATACACCGCGTGAATGCCGGCCGGCGCCGTGCGCCAGCCCGGCAACAGCCGCACGAGCCGCCCGGCCGCGACGTCGTCCGCGGTCGAGAAATCCGTCAGCAGCCCGAAGCCGCCGCCCGCGAGCACGATCGCGCGGCACGCGGTCGCGGTGTTCGACACGACCGGCGCGACGCAGCGCACCGACGCGCGGCCGCCGCGTGCGTCGTCGAGTTCGAGCGTATGCGGGCGCGGCAGCGACGACAGCATCACGAACGGCAGCGCGGCAAGCGCATCGGGGTCGCGCGGCAGCCCGTGTCGCGCGACGAACGCCGGGCTCGCGACCAGCCATTTCTCGTAGGTGCCGAGCTGCACCGCGCGATAGTTGGAATCGGCAAGCCGCCCGATGCGGATCGCGACGTCGAGGTTGTCCGCGACGAGATCGACCACGCGGTCGTTCGCGACCAGTTCGACGGCGAGCGCCGGATGCCGGTCGCGCAGCGCGACGACGGCCGGCGCGACCACCAGCGCGCCATAGTCGATCGGCACGCTCACGCGCAGCGTGCCGCGCAGCGGCCCGGCGTCGGACGACACCGCGTCGAGCGCGGCTTCGGTCGCGCGCACGATGTCGCGGCACGCGTCGTAGAACACGCGTCCCGTGTCGGTCACGCTCAGCCGCCGCGTCGTGCGCACCAGCAGGTTCGCGCCGACCTCGGATTCGAGGCGCTGCATGTGCGTGCTGACGACCGTCTTCGCGAGGCCGAGCCGCTCGGCGGCGGCCGTCAGCGAGCCGGCGTCGACCACCGCGACGAAGATCGCCAGCCGGTTCAGGTTCACGTCGCGCAGATCGGCCATCGTCGATTGTCCTATGAAAGAGGATAATGTTTCAGTGATTATCCATCTTCTGGCGACGAACGGCGAGCGTTACGCTGGAGCCGTTCGTCGCCGATCCCCGGCGGCGCGAGATTCCGGAGTGTTTCCATGTCTGCCGCCAGCAAGCCCGCCTCGCCGATCCGCGTCTATTCGTTCCTGCTGTCCGGGCACGCGCACCGCGTTCGATTGTTCCTGTCGCTGCTCGGGTTGCCGTCGAAGACCATCGACGTCGATCTTGCGGCCGGCGCGCAGCGCGAACCGGCGTTTCTCGCATTGAATCCGCTCGGGCAGGTGCCGGTGATCGACGACGGCGGCACCGTGATCGCCGATTCGAACGCGATCCTGGTGTATCTCGCGAAGCGCTACGGCGACGCGCACTGGCTGCCCGACGACCCGGTCGGCGCGGCTGTCGTGCAGCGTTGGCTGTCGTACGCGGCCGGCCCGATCGCGTCGGGTCCGGCCGCCGCGCGGCTCGTGACCGTGTTCGGCGCGACGCTCGACCCGGAAGCGGCCAAGCGCACAGCCGCGAAAGTGCTCGACGTGATCGATCGCGAACTGGCCGGCAAGCCCTTTGCGGCCGGCGCGCAGCCGACGATCGCGGACATCGCCGCGTACACGTACATCGCGCACGCACCGGAAGGCGGCGTGTCGCTCGAACCGTATCCGCACGTGCGCGCATGGCTGGCGCGTATCGAGGCGTTGCCGGGCTTCGTCGCGATGCCGACGACGCGCGCGGGTCTGCTCGCCGCTTGACGCTTACTGCCACTGCGCCTGTTCAGGAGAATGTGATGAATGCGCCGACCGCCGTCGTACCGGGCTGGGAACTCGACACCGCGCCGTTTCATGCGGGCGAGCTTGCCGTGCAGCAGCGCGCGGGCGTGACGGACGCGGCGAGCGCGGCCGGCCGGCGCGGGATTCGGCGCTTCATGCCGGACCAGCACCGGACGTTTTTCGCGCAACTGCCGTTCTTCGTGCTCGGCGGCGTCGATGCGCACGGCCAGCCGTGGGCGACGCTGCGGGCCGGGGCGCCGGGTTTCGTCACGTCGCCGGACGCCCGCACGCTGTGCATCGCGGCGCCCGCGCTGCCGGGCGATCCGCTGGCAGGCGCGTGGCAGGCGGGCGCGCCGCTGGGCGGCCTCGGAATCGAATTCGATACGCGGCGGCGCAATCGCGTGAACGGCGTCGTGCGCGCGGTCGACGGCGATGCGCTGACGATCGCGGTCGAGCAGAGCTTCGGCAATTGCGCGAAGTACATCCAGGGCCGCAAGCCGACCTTCGTCGCTCGGGACGTCGCGGCCGCCGTCGCGCCGGACGTGTCGGACGCGCTGAGCGGTGCGGATCGCGCGCTGCTCGCGCAGGCCGACACGTTCTTCGTCGCGAGCGCGAACACGTCGGCGGAGGCGGGCGCGGCGCGCGGCGCGGACGTGTCGCATCGCGGCGGGATGCCGGGCTTCGTGCGTGTCGACGATGCGCATACGTTGACGACGCCCGATTTCAGCGGCAACCGGTTCTTCAATACGCTCGGCAACCTGCAGCACGATCCGCGCGCGGGGCTGCTGTTCATCGATTTCGACAGCGGCGATGTGCTGTATGTCGCCGCGCGCGCGGAAATCGTGTGGGACGGGCCGGTCGTCGCGTCGTTCGACGGCGCGCAGCGCGTCGTGCGGTTTCATGTGCGGGAAGTGCGGCGTGTGCGGGCGGTGCTGCCGTTCCGGTGGTCGGCGGTCGAGCGCGCGCCGCAGTTCGCGGCGATGGCGATGGCGGTGGCGGCGGCGACGGCGTCGGGCGGGGCGGCGGCAACGGCCGGACCCGCGCCGTCCGCGGTCGCGCCTGCATCGGCACCCGCATGGCGGTCGCTGCGGATCGCGAAGATCGTCGACGCAGCCCGCGCGATCCGGTCGTTCCATTTCGAACCGGCGGATGGCGGCGCATTGCCCGCCTACGAAGCCGGTCAGCATCTGACGCTGCGCATCGCGCTGCCGGGCAGCGACGCGCCCGCGATTCGCAGCTACACGCTGTCCGATGCACCGGGCGGCACGCAGTACCGGATCACCGTGAAGCGTGAAGGGCGCGTATCGGCGTGGCTGCACGATCATGCGCAGGCCGGCATGACGCTCGATGCGCAGATGCCGCGCGGCCGCTTCACGTTCGATCTCGCGAGCCCGCGGCCGGCCGTGCTCGTGTCGGCCGGCATCGGCATCACGCCGATGATCGCGATGCTGCGGCGGGCACTGGCCGACGACACGCCGTCGCGCCGTATCGTGTTCGTGCATGGCGCACGCGAAGCTGCCGATCGGCCGTTCGCGGCGGAACTGGCGCGCCTCGCGGCCGCCGATGCACGCCTGTCGCTTCACTGGTTCGACAGTCGTCCTCAAGAAAGCACGGTGGCGCGGGCAGGCCGCATCGACATCGGGCAACTGAAGAGGGTGCTGTCGTTCGACGACTACGATTTCTATCTGTGCGGGCCGTCGGCCTTCATGCGCGACCTGTACGACGGGCTGCGCGCGCTGAACGTGCCCGACGAGCGCATCCGTTTCGAGGCGTTCGGGCCGTCGAGCGTCTCGCGCAGCGCGACCCGCGAGGCTGCCGCGCCTGCGGCGGCAAGCGTGCCGGTCGTGTTCCGACGCACGGGGTGCGACGCCGCGTGGACGCCTGCCGACGGCACGCTGCTCGAATTCGCGGAAGGGCAGCGCGTGGCCGTGCCGTCCGAATGCCGCGCCGGTTCGTGCGGCACGTGCGCGACGCGCGTGCTGTCCGGCGCGGTGGAATACGAGCAAACACCCGATGCGCCGGTCGAGCCCGGCTGCGCGCTGCTGTGCGTCGCGCGGCCCGCGCAAGGTGCGACGCAGCCGCTTGTGCTCGACCGCTGACACGCGTGCGACATGCCGCCGCAGAGGGCCTGCTGCGCGAAAAGCGCGCGCAACTGCTTCTTTTTTCGAATGCCGTCCGGATCGACGATAGCGTCAACCGATTCGATAAAGGAGCCTATCATGAAACTGCTCGGCATGGTCCGTCTGGTCCTGTGGAGTTTCTTCGGCGTGCGCAACAGCAAGGCGCACGCGACCGATCTCGCGAACGCCAACTTCACGCTGCTGCCGTTCGTCGCGATCCTGCTTGCGCTGCTGGTCGGCGCGGTCATTTACGGCGTCGTGCATCTGGTTGTCGATCCAACCGTGACGATGCAGGGGTTCTGAGCGAACGGCTGATGAACCGGTCGCGGGCCGCCATTCCCGCTCCGGTTCGAGGTCGCCCGACCGGCGGAGGATGACGCTGGTGTCAGCGGCCGACACGTACGACGCGCATCGCGACCGAATCGCCGCCGTCGCCACCGTCGCCACCGTTATCGCGCCGCCCAAGCCGTCTGCCCCCGTTCCCGCTTTCCCCGTCTCCCGTTCCGCCCGATTCCGCGGCCCTTCGCCGTGCCCGGGGTAAAATGCGCGCCACGCCGCGATGTCGTGCGCCGGGCAGCCGCCGTTCCGATGAACGGCCGGCGCGCGTGCCCGCCGCCCGCACCGGGGCGTTCGAAGCGTCCCCCGCATGACACGACCGCGCGAGGCAGCCGGCCGGCCGACGAGCCGTTGACGAACCCGTCGGCCGCTGCGTCGGTTTCCGGCGCGTCATCCGAATCCGATGTCCCATCCTGCGTTGTTCCGACCGGTCGGCCGCTTGCACGCCGCAGGGTCCGGTTCGTCTGATGAATATCGTGTCGACGCACGTGCCCCGGTGACGGGCGCGGCGGCATTCGCGGGCGCACGCTTCGCAGCTTCGTAACGGGTTTGGGGTTTGGGGTTTCGGGTTTCGACAGGTCGAGTGGCGAGTTTTCCATCCAGAACAATGACGGTGAATAGAACAACAGCGGCGCCCGCACGGCGGCGGCGCGCGAAGGTCGGGCTCGGTGTCGGCCTCGGCGTCACGCTTTTCGCGGCGCAGGCTGCCGTGGCCCAGGGCGACACGCCCGCGCCGGGCGCCGAGGCGGCCGGCAACGCGACGTTGCCCGCGATCACGGTGAGCGGTGAGCGCGGCCAGTCGCTGCGCGCGCGCGAAGCGTCCGTCGCGGGGCTCGACGACGCGCCGTTGCGCGACACGCCGGCGTCGGTGAACGTGATTACGCGTGCGCTGATCGACGATCAGCAGGCGAAGCGGCTGAGCGATGTCGTGCGCAACGATGCGTCGGTCGTCAACGACTATGCGCCGGTCGGCTATTTCGAAGGCTTCGCGATCCGCGGCTTTCCGGTCGATATCGCGAGCGCGATCCGGATCGACGGGCTGACGGTGTCCGGCGAGCAGAACGTGCCGCTCGAGAACAAGGAACGCGTCGAGATCCTGAAAGGGCTCGCGGGCATCGACAGCGGCGTCGTCGCACCGGGCGGCGTGATCAACTTCGTGACCAAGCGTTCCGCGAACGTCGCGAGCGTGACGGGCGGCGTCGACAGCCGCGGCTCGACGTCGGCGGCCGTCGATCTCGGCCGCCGCTTCGGCCCCGATCATCAGTTCGGGTTCCGGATCAATGCGGCGAAGGAGAACATGCACTCCTATATCGACGGCACGAACGGACGGCGCACGTTCGGTTCGATCGCCGCCGACTGGGACATCAGCCCGCGCGCGAGCCTGCAGCTCAATGCTGAATTCCAGCAGTGGATCCAGCGTTCCGCGCCCGGCTACCAGTTGCTCGGCGGCACGGTCGTGCCGTCGGTCAAGACGACGTCGAAGGCGCTCGGCACGCAGCCGTGGGCGAAACCCGTGACGACCGATGCGCTGAACCTGAACGCGCGTTTCGACTACCAGTTCAACGACGACTGGAAGGCCTATATCGCCGCGGGCCGCAGCCGCACGATGATCGACGACAACAGCGCGTTCGCGTACGGCTGTTCGTATGCGGCAAGCTGCGCGGCCGGCGCGACGTCGCCGTTCTTCTTCGGCGCGAACGGCGACTACGACGTGTACGATTTCCGCAGCCCCGGCGAATACCGGCGCAACGACGATCTGCGCGCGGTCACGACCGGAAAATTCGCGACGGGGCCGCTGCGGCACGAGCTGACGCTCGGCGTGAGCGTGCAGCGCCGCGTCGTGCACATGGCCGACGCCGTGTACGACTACGTGGGCAGCGAGAATATCTACGGGCCCGACCTGACCTTTCCGCCGTCGCCGAATTCACCGGGGCCGTCGTATCCGCGCCTCGACGCGTGGCAGTACGGCGTGTTCGGGCTCGACCGCATCAGTATCGGCGAACACTGGCAAGTGCTCGCGGGCGGCAAGGAAGTGCTGCTGCGCCAGCGCAACTGGAGCAGCCTCGACGGCGAGACGACGCATACCGACCGCTCGGTGTTCCTGCCGCAGGTCGCGCTCGTCTACAAGCCGGTGAACGTGCTGTCGCTGTATGCGTCGTACAGCAAGGCGCTGTCGCTCGGCGACCAGGCGCCCGTGCGCGCGACCAACGCGTATGCGTTCCTGCCGCCGGTCGAATCGCACCAGATCGAGGTCGGCGCGAAATACGACTGGCTCGACCGGCTGAGCCTGACGGCCGCCGTGTTCTCGATCAGCAAGCCGTTCCAGTTCGCGGACCCGGATGCGTCGGGCACGAGCTACACGTTCGTGCAGCGCGGCACTCAGCGGCACCAGGGGATCGAATTCGGCGCGGCCGGGCGTGTGACCGAGCGGCTGGGCCTGACGGCCAGCGTCGCGGCGATTCGCGCCCGTGCCTATGATTCGGGGTCGCCGGCCTACGAAGGGCACCAGATCATCAACGTGCCCGCGCTGCGCGCGTCGCTGTACGCGGACTACGCGGTGCCGGGCGTCGCGGGCCTGAACGTGCTCGGCGGCGTGGAATACAGCGCGGCGCGCAACGCGAACGAGGAAGGCACCGCGCGCGTGCCGTCGTGGTTCGTGTTCAATCTGGGCGCGCGTTATACGACCAAGATCGGTGGCCATCGTACGGTGTTGCGCGTGTCGGTGGACAATCTGTTCAACAAGTTCTACTGGCGCGACGCAGGCGAGCAGCAGGGCGATGCATACCTGTTCCCCGGTGCGCCGCGCACCGCGCGTGTATCGTTGACCTATGATTTCTGACCGCCCGGGTTCGGCCGCGTGACGCGCGGCCCCGGCAGCCCCTCAGGAGAGTACAGACGATGTCCCCACTCGAAATCGCCGGCGTGATCGTCAGCGCGCTCGCGATCTGGTTGACCGCGAAACGGCGCATGCTGTGCTGGCCGGTCGGCCTCGCGTCGGTCGCGCTGTACGGCTGGATCTTCTTCGACGCGAAGCTGTACTCGGACATGCTGCTGCAGGGCGCGTTCGCGGTGCTCCAGGTGTACGGCTGGCAGCGCTGGCTCGCGCAGCGCGCGAGCGAGGCCGACGGTAGTGCCGACGGCGGGGCTGCGCCAGCCGGCGACGTCGCGCCCGTGACCGGCGTGCGGCCGCTCAGGATGCTGCCCGACCTGATCGCGGCAGTCATCGGCAGTGCGCTGCTCGGCGGGATGATGGCGCGCTGGACCGATGCGGCGCTGCCGTTCGTCGACGCGTCGCTGACCGCGTTCAGCCTCGTCGCCCAATACTGGACCGCGCGGCGCTACATTGCGTCGTGGGGGCTGTGGATCGTCGTGAACGTCGTGTACGTCGGGATGTTCGTGTTCAAGGAACTGTATTTGACGGCCGGGCTCTATGCGCTGTTCATTGGGCTGGCCGTCGTCGGCTGGCGCGACTGGAGCCGGACGGCCGCCGCATTGCGCGCGGCCGCGGGCGGCCCGCTCGCATCGGGCGGCGGCGCGCGCTGATCCGCGCACGGATTCAACCACGGAGCAACGTCGTTCATGTCATTCCCCCTCGAGCCGGACGGCCCCCTGTCGCGCGACGTCGCCCCGCCGCAATTCGGCGTGGACGGCGAGCAGGCCGAACGCGACTGGCCGCTGATCACGCACGACGAGGTGGCGGCCGTGCTCGCGCGGATCGACGGCGCGGGCGAGCCGGTGCGGCTGACGTGGCACAGCCCGCGGCAGTTCGCGGCAGCGGTGCTGGTGCGGATGGCGGACGGGCGCGGGTTGTTCGTCAAGCGTCATCACGCGAGCCTGCGCGATGTCGCGGGGCTGGAGGAAGAGCATCGCTTCATCGCGCATTTGCGTGAGCGCGGCGTGCCGGTGGTGGATGTGCTGGCCGATCGCAACGGTGCGACCGCGTTTGCGTCCGGCGAGTGGACGTACGAGGTGCACGTGCTCGCGCCCGGCGTCGATCCGTATCGCGGCGTGATGTCGTGGCAGCCGTTCACGCATCCGTCGCATGCGTATTCGGCTGGCCGCGCGCTGGCCGAACTGCATCGCGCGTCGGCCGGCTACGATGCGCCTGCGCGCCCCGTGCGCACGCTGCTGTCGAGCTTTCGGGTGCTGTCGTCCACCGATCTGGCGGGCGCGCTCGAACGCTGGGTCGACGCGCAGCCGCTGCTGGTGCGCGCACTCGGCTCGCGCGACTGGCGCGGCGACGTGGCCGACGCGATCGGCCCGTATCACGCGCGCCTCGTGCCGCTGTTGCCTGCGTTAGCGCCGCTGTGGACGCACGGCGACTGGCACGCGTCGAACCTGCTGTGGACCGATGCGGGGCCCGGCGCGCAGGTGCGCACCGTGCTCGATTTCGGCTTGTCGGACCGCACCTGCGCGGTGATGGATCTCGCGCTCGCGATCGAGCGCAATACCGTCGACTGGATGGCGCCGGTCGATGCGCGGCGCGTGGAATACGACCAGATCGACGCGCTGCTCGACGGCTACGAATCGCTCGAACCGTTGAGCGACGACGCGTATGCGGCGTTGGTCGCGCTTTTGCCGATCGTGCATACGGAGTTCGCGCTGTCGGAAGTCGCGTATTTCGGCTGCATCATCGATGCGCCGGCGATCGTCGATATCGCGTACGACGGCTACCTGATCGGGCATGCGCGGTGGTTCGGCGAACGCGATGGGAGGCAGTTGCTCGATTGGCTCGTGCAGCGGCGGCGCGAGAAGCAACGCATGAGCTGATCCGCGTGCGGGGATGTGCCGCGCACGCGTGCCGATGCCCCGAGCTGTTGCCTTCTCCCGTGCGGCCGTCGCGCCGCACGCTCACCCCATCTTATTGATCCTCGACGCGGAATGCCGTTCCCGTGGGGCGTCGCACGCCTGCGTGCCGCTGCACCCAACATGACGGAAATATCATCTTCGCCTCATGTTCGCACTGCGGCCGGTCCGTAGCATCGGTCGCGAACCGTTACCGCAGAACCGAACATGCTCAAGCTCAACCTCGTCGCGGCCATCGTCTTCGTGATGGTCGCGACGGCTCATGCGCAGCCATCGCTGACACTGGGCCCGGGCGCCGCTGCCGCCAGCAGTGCGACGCCGATCGGCGCTCCCCCATCCGATACGCTCCCCGCGTCGTCATTGACGCTCTCCGATGCGCTCGCGGTCGCGGCCCGGAACAATCCGGCGCTGCGCGGCGCACGCGCGGATGTCGATGCGTCGGCCGGCGCGCTGATGCAGGCCGGCGCGCGCCCCAATCCTGAAGTGTCATTCCTGCAGGAAGGCTTCAGCCGCGCCGAACGCACGTCGACTGCATTGATCAACCAGACCATCGAACTGGGCGGCAAGCGCCGCGCGCGGCTCGACGTCGCGTCGTACGGCCGCGAGGCGGCCAACGCGTCGCTCGACGAGCAGGGCGTGGCAGTGCGCGCCGATGTGATCGCCGCGTTCTACGGGCTGCTCGCCGCGCAGCGCCAGCTTCAGGTGACCGAGGAATCGGCCGCGATCGCCGCGCGCTCGGCAGATCTCGCGGGGCGCCGCGCGCAGGCCGGCAAGGTGTCGCCGGTCGAGGCGACCAAGGCGCAGGTGGCGGCGGCCGGCGTGCAGATTGAAGTCGTGACCGCGCGCGGCCGTGTCGAGGTCGCGCGCGAAAAGCTGAACGCGGTGATGGGCGAAGCGCGCGATGACCGCCTCGCGGTGCGCGGCGACCTGGAAACCGTGCCGCCGGTCGAGCCGCTGTCCGCGCTGACCGTGCAACTCGACGACGCGCCGCTCGCGCGGGTAGCGCGTGCCGAGATGCTGCGCTCGAACGCAGCCGTGTCGCTGGAGCGCGCGCGGCGCATTCCGGACGTGACGGTCAGTGCAGGCTTCAAGCGCGTGACCACGGGCGGCGTGCCCGACAACCAGGCCGTGGTCGGCGTATCGATCCCGATTCCGCTGTTCAACACGAACAAGGGTGCGCTGCTCGAGGCGACGCACAAGGCCGAGCGCGCAAACGCCGATCTCGATCGCGAGCGCACGCGCCTGCGGCTGGAACTGACGCAGGCATACGCGAATTTCGAGGCCGCGGAGCAGGAAGCGCAGCGGCTGAAGGTCGACATCCTGCCGGCCGCGCGTCTCGCGCTCGACGCGATGTCGCGCGGCTACGAACTCGGGAAGTTCAGCTTCCTCGACGTGCTCGACGCGCAGCGCACGCTGTTCCAGGGGCAGTTGCAATACGTGCGTGCGCTCGCCGGCGCCCATGCGGCCCGCGCCGATATCGGCCGGCTCGTCGGCACGCCGCTCGCGGCCGTCGCGCAATGAGCGCCCCTCTTACCTGAAGGATCATCATGTCACGCAGCAGAATCTTCGTTATTGCGGCGGCCGTGCTCGGCGGCGCAGGGATCGTGATCGGTGCGCTCGCCGTCACGCGGGGCGGCAGCAGCGCATCGGCGCCGCCGGCCGCCGATGCCGCGCAGCCGGCCGAGGGCGCCGGTGCGCGCGGCGGTGTCGTGCTGAAGCGCGGCAAGCTGTCCGTCGAGATCGTGATGACGGAAAAGCCGGGCGACGCGCGGCTCGTCGTCTATCCGTTCGTCGACGGCAAGCCGGTGGACAAGGGCGTGACCGTGTCCGGCACGCTGGTGCGGTACGACCGCACGCACGCGCCGTTGCGATTCGACGCGGCCGGCCAGAAGTTCGTGTCCGCGCAGTCGATCGCGAAGCCGCACGTGTTCGATGCGACGATCGACGTAAAGGCCGGCAACGACGCCGCGTCGTTCCCGTTCGCGCGCGCCGACGGTGCGATCGCGCTGACCGACGCGCAACTGGCGACGTCGAGGATCGCGCTCGCGAAAGCCGGCCCCGCGCAGATCGCGACGCCGTTCCAGCTTCCCGGCGAAATCAAGTTCAACGAGGATCGCACCGCGCACGTGGTGCCACGCGTGGCCGGCATCGTCGAGCAGGTGTCGGTGTCACTCGGCCAGAACGTCGCGAAAGGGCAGGTGCTTGCCGTGATCGCGAGCACCGACCTGGCCGACCGGCGCAGCGAATTGCTGACGGCCGAGCGCCGGCTGTCGGGTGCGCGCGCAACCTACGAACGCGAACGCACGCTGTGGCAGGAGCGCATTTCGGCCGAGCAGGATTACCAGCAGGCGCAGGTGCAGTTGCGCGAGGCCGAGATCGCCGTGCAGAACGCGCGGCAGAAGCTCGCCGCGCTGAATGCGCCGGTCGGCGCGGGTGCGCTGAACCGTTATGAACTGCGCGCGCCGTTCGCGGGCACGATCGTCGAGAAGCATGCGACGCCCGGCGAGGCGATTGCCGCCGACGCGAGCATGTTCGTGATCTCCGACCTGTCGACCGTGTGGGCCGAGATGGCGGTGCCCGCGCAGCGGCTCAACGACGTGCGCGTCGGTCGCGATGCCACGGTGATCGCGACTGCGTTCGAATCGCGTTCGAGCGGTCCGATCGCGTACGTGGGGTCGCTGCTCGGCGAGCAGACGCGCACCGCGCCGGCGCGTGTCGTGCTGCCGAACCCGGATCGCGTGTGGCGGCCGGGGATGTTCGTCAACGTGTCGGTCGACGCGGGCAGGCAGGGCGTGCCGCTCGCGGTCGCGAGCGACGCGCTGCAGGACGTCGACGGCGCGCCGTCGGTGTTCGTGCGCTCGCTGAAGGGTTTCGTCGCACAGGCCGTCGAAACGGGACGGCGCGACGAACGCGCGACCGAAGTGCTGAAGGGGCTGAAGGCCGGCCAGGAATACGCGGCGTCGAACAGCTTCGTGCTGAAGGCGGAGCTCGGCAAGGGGAGCGCGGAACATGAATGAGCAGCACTACGCATGCGAATACGCGTGCGCCGTGGCGCGACTGGCGGCCCGCTATGCGGCCTGCTTTCCGAGCCGCCGGGTGACCGGCCGCGCGGCCCGTCCGGTGCGGCCGACCGTGCCCCGTTTCAAGGAATCCCGACATGTTTGAGCGCCTGATCCGCTTTGCGATTGCGCATCGCTGGCTGGTGATGCTGGCGATCGCGGCCGTGGCCGCGCTCGGCGTGTTCAGCTACCAGCGGCTGCCGATCGACGCGGTGCCCGACATCACGAACGTGCAGGTGCAGATCAACACGTCCGCGCCCGGCTACTCGCCGCTGGAGGCCGAGCAGCGCATCACCTATCCGGTCGAGACCGTGATGGCCGGGCTGCCGGGGCTGGAGCAGACGCGCTCGATCTCGCGCTACGGGCTGTCGCAGGTCACCGTGATCTTCAAGGACGGCACCGACATCTACTTCGCGCGGCAGCTCGTCAACGAGCGCATCCAGGAGGCGAAGGACAAGCTGCCGGCCGGCATCGCGCCCGCGATGGGGCCGACGTCGACCGGCCTCGGCGAGATCTACCTGTGGACCGTCGAGGCCGACGCCAACGCGCGCAAGCCCGACGGCACGCGCTATACGGCGGCCGACCTGCGCGAGCTGCAGGACTGGGTCGTGCGGCCGCAACTGCGCAACGTGCGCGGCGTGACCGAAGTCAACTCGATCGGCGGCTACGTGAAGGAATACCGCGTCGCGCCGAATCCGGCGAAGCTGATGTCGTACGGGCTGACGCTTGCCGACGTCGTGCGCGCGCTGGAGCGCAACAACGACAACGTCGGCGCCGGCTACATCGAGAAGCGCGGCGAGCAGTATCTGGTGCGCGTGCCGGGCCAGGCGCGCACCGTCGACGACATCGCGAACATCGTGCTGACCAACGTCGGCGGCGTGCCGGTGCGGATGAAGGACGTCGGCGTGGTCGACATCGGCCGCGAACTGCGCACCGGCGCCGCGACGTCGAACGGCGAGGAAGTCGTGCTCGGCACGGTGTTCATGCTGATGGGCGAGAACAGCCGGACGGTGTCGAAGGCCGTCGCCGCGAAGATGGAGGACGTGAACCGCACGCTGCCGGCCGGCGTGAAAGCGATTCCGGTGTACGACCGGACGGTGCTGGTCGAGAAGGCCGTCGCCACCGTGAAGAAGAACCTGCTCGAAGGCGCGGTGCTCGTGATCGCCGTGCTGTTCCTGTTCCTCGGCAACATCCGCGCGGCGCTGATCACCGCGCTCGTGATCCCGCTGTCGATGCTGATGACCTTCACCGGCATGGTCAACGCGAAGGTGAGCGCGAACCTGATGAGCCTCGGCGCGCTCGACTTCGGGATCATCGTCGACGGCGCGGTGGTGATCGTCGAGAACTGCGTGCGGCGGCTCGCGCATGCGCAGTCGGCGGCCGGCCGGCCGCTCACGCGCGACGAGCGCTTTGCCGAAGTGTTCGGCGCATCGCAGGAGGCGCGCCGCGCGCTGATCTTCGGGCAACTGATCATCATGGTCGTGTATCTGCCGATCTTTGCGCTGACCGGTGTCGAAGGCAAGATGTTCCACCCGATGGCGATCACCGTCGTGATGGCGCTCGCCGCCGCGATGGTGCTGACCGTCACGTTCATTCCGGCGGCCGTTGCGTTGTTCATCGGCGAGCGGGTCGAGGAGAAGGAGAACCGGTTGATGGGCTGGGCGCGGCGCGCGTACGAACCGGTGCTCGCCGCGTTCATGACGCGCCCGGCGCGCGTGATGATCGGAGCGGGCGCGATCGTGCTGGTCACGCTCGGGCTCGCGACGCGGCTCGGCAGCGAGTTCATTCCGAGCCTCAACGAGGGCGATCTGGCCGTGTCCGCGCTGCGGATTCCCGGCACGAGCCTGTCGCAATCGGTCGAGATGCAGAAGTCGATCGAGAAGACGCTGAAGGCGCGCTTCCCCGAGATTGAGCGCGTGTTCGCGCGCACCGGGACGGCCGAGATCGCGGCCGACCCGATGCCGCCGAACCTGTCGGACGGCTACATCATGCTGAAGCCGGCCGACACGTGGCCCGACCCGAAGAAGCCGCGTGACCAGCTCGTGCGCGAGATCGAGGAAGCGCTCGCCGAGCTGCCGGGCAACGCGTACGAGTTCTCGCAGCCGATCCAGCTGCGCTTCAACGAACTGATTTCGGGCGTGCGCAGCGACGTCGCCGTGAAGATCTTCGGCGACGACATGGCCGTGCTGAACCAGACCGGCGAGCAGATCGCGGCCGCGTTGCAGAAGGTGCCGGGCGCGTCGGAGGTGAAGGTCGAGCAGACCACGGGCCTGCCGGTGCTGACCGTCAACCTCGACCGCGACAAGCTCGCGCGCTACGGCGTGAGCGTGGCCGACCTGCAGGACTCGGTGGCCGCGGCCGTCGGCGGGCAGAAGGCCGGCACGCTGTTCCAGGGAGACCGCCGCTTCGACATTGTCGTGCGGCTGCCCGACGAGCTGCGCTCCGACATCGAGGCGATCAAGCGGCTGCCGATCGCGCTGCCCGTGCCGGCCGCCGGCGCCAGCGCGCCGCTCGCGGCGGCGCCGTACGTGCCGCTCGCGGAGCTCGCAACGATCGACGTGGCCCCCGGCCCGAACCAGATCAGCCGCGAGGACGGCAAGCGGCGGGTGGTCGTCAGCGCGAACGTGCGCGGCCGCGACGTCGGCTCGTTCGTCGCCGATGCGCGCGAGCAGTTGCAGCAGGACGTGCGCGTGCCGGCCGGGTACTGGGTGTCGTGGGGCGGGCAGTTCGAGCAGCTGCAAAGCGCGAGCGAGCGCCTGAAGCTCGTCGTGCCGCTCGCGCTGTTCATGGTGTTCGTGCTGCTGTTCGTGATGTTCAACAACGTGAAGGACGGGCTGCTGGTGTTTACCGGCATTCCGTTCGCACTGAGCGGCGGCGTCGTATCGCTGTGGCTGCGCGGGATTCCGCTGTCGATCACGGCGGCGGTCGGCTTCATCGCGTTGTCCGGCGTGGCCGTGCTCAACGGTCTGGTGATGATCTCGTTCATCCGCAACCTGCGCGACGAAGGCATGCCGCTCGACGCCGCGGTGCACGACGGTGCGCTCACGCGGCTGCGGCCCGTGCTGATGACCGCGCTGGTCGCGTCGCTCGGCTTCCTGCCGATGGCGTTCGCGACCGGCACCGGCGCCGAGGTGCAGCGCCCGCTTGCGACGGTCGTGATCGGCGGTATCCTGTCGTCCACGGCGCTGACGCTGCTGGTGCTGCCGGTGCTGTACCGGGTCAGCCATGCGGTGTCGTGGCGCGCGGCGTTGCGCGGCGGCTTCGGCGCGGGCGTGCTGCGCCGACTGGGTTTTTTCAAGGGTAATGCGTGATGCGAATTCTGATTGTCGAGGATGAACCGAAGACGGGCGCGTATCTGCGCAAGGGCCTGACCGAGGCCGGCTACGTCGTCGACTGGGTCGAGGACGGCATCACGGGCCAGCACCAGGCCGAAACGGAGGAGTACGACCTGCTCGTGCTCGACGTGATGCTGCCCGGGCAGGACGGCTGGACGCTGCTGCAGAACCTGCGGCGCAGCAAATCGACGCCCGTGCTGTTCCTCACTGCCCGTGACGACGTCGGCGATCGCGTGAAGGGGCTCGAACTCGGCGCGGACGACTATCTCGCGAAGCCGTTCGACTTCGTCGAGCTGACCGCGCGCATCAAGTCGATCCTGCGGCGCGGCCAGCCGCGCGATTCGAACACGCTGCGCGTGGCCGATCTCGAACTCGACCTGACGCGCCGCAAGGCCACGCGGCAGGGCGACACGATCCTGCTGACCGCGAAGGAGTTCGCGCTGCTGTGGCTGCTGATGCGCCGCGAAGGGGAGATCCTGCCGCGCGCGACGATCGCGTCGCAGGTGTGGGACATGAACTTCAACAGCGACACGAACGTCGTCGATTCGGCGATCCGCCGGCTGCGCTCGAAGATCGACGACGCATACGAACCGAAGCTGATCCACACGGTGCGCGGTATGGGCTACGTGCTCGAAGCGCGCGGCGGCGTGGCCGCATGATCGCGCGCCTGCTGCCGCGAACGCTGCGCGGCCGGCTGACCGCGCTGATCATCCTGTCGACGTCGGTGATCCTCGCGTCGAGCGGCGTCGCATTGTACGAAGCGCTGAGCAACCGTGTCGAAACGACGGCAGCCGAGCAGATGGCCGGTATTTCCGCCGCATTGGGCGCGCACCTGGCCGAGGCGCGCACGACGACCGACGTCGCGCGCAACCCCGATATCTGGATCGACCAGTTGCACGGTCATCCGAACATGGATCTCGCGATCTTCGATGTCGCCGGTACGCGCCTCGTCGGCACGCCCGGCTTCCGTCCGTACGCGCCGCTGATGTCGACGAGTGCCGGGCGCGTGCCGGTCGGCATCGCCCCGCCCGGCGCAAGACACCAGTATCTGCTGACGACCGTGCCGCTCGCCGGCGCAGGTGCGCCCGTGGTGCGCGTCGCAGTGCAGTACGACCGCAGCGCCGACGTGCTGCTGCTGCGCACGCATGCCTATACGATCGTCGTGATCGAGGTGTTCGGCGTGGTGCTCGCGGCCGCGATCGCATACGGCATCGCGGCGCTCGGGCTGAGCCCGCTGCGCCGGTTCGCGGCGTGCGCGGAGCAGATGTCGTCGAGCCGGCTCGCGCATCCGCTGCCGGAACTCGATACGTCCGGCGAGCTGAAGGAGCTCGAGCATGCGTTCAACGGGATGCTCGCGCGGCTGAACGAATCGTTCACGCGGCTGAGCCAGTTCTCGTCGAATCTCGCGCACGACATGCGCACGCCGCTGACCAACCTGCAGGCGGCCGCGCAGGTCGTGCTGTCGCAACCGCGCAGCGCGGACGAATACCGGAGCGTGATCGAGTCGAGCATCGACGAATACCAGCGGCTGTCGCGGATGATCGAGGACATGCTGTTTCTCGCGCGTTCGGAACAGGCCGGCACGTCGATCGATGTGCGGCGCCTGAATGCGGCGGAGGAGGCGGAGCGGGTGGCCGGCTACTACGAGCCGCTGGCGGAAGATGAAGGCGTGACCGTGAAGGTCGACGGCCACGCATGGGTCGATGCGGACCTGACGCTGTATCAGCGCGCGTTGAGCAACCTGCTGTCGAATGCGTTAACTTATGCGCCGCGCGGCAGCGTCGTGACGATCGATTGCGTCGAGCAGGGCGGTGCGACGACGATCGCCGTGTCCGACACGGGGCCCGGCATTGCCGCCGAGCATGTCGGGCGGATTTTCGAGCGCTTTTATCGCGTTGATCCATCGCGGCACAATTCGGCGTCGGGCACGGGGCTCGGCCTCGCGATCGTCCGGTCGATCATGGACAATCATGGCGGCGAATGCGGCGTCGACAGCGAGCCGGGCCGCCGCACGACTTTCTGGCTGCGCTTTCCGCGACGGCCGGCCGAACCGGGACGGCCGTCGCGGAAAGC
>NZ_JACFYV010000489.1:0-387 GCF_016759955.1 Burkholderia sp. KCJ3K979 | reverse complement strand
GTGTACAGTTCATCAAGATTAATTTGCCCACGCATCACCACAAAATAATGCGCCATCATCACACCAATTACCGGACCAAGCATTCCGCCGATAATATCGAGGAACAGATAAATACTGTCCTGATTTTCCATTAATTTCCACGGACAGATCAGCAGGCTGATAATACTGGCAATCAGTACGCCGTTTTTATAGGTCAGTTTCGTCGGTGCAATGGCGGCAATCTGATAACCAGCCGGAATAATATTACCGGTGGCGTTAGTAGAGATAGTCGTCATCAGAATAACCAGTACCGCAAAGAACGAGGCGAACAGGCTGTCCCAACGCTGAACAATATCCAGCACGTTCCAGGTGTCAGCGCCGTAATGAATACTGGCTCCGGCAATAATA
>NZ_JACFYV010000488.1:0-389 GCF_016759955.1 Burkholderia sp. KCJ3K979 | reverse complement strand
CGGCGCGCGGCCGGCCGGTCGCGACCGACGTCTCCGCCCGCGTCGAGGCACTCGCGCGTGCTGCACGCTGAGCTGCCGCTGCGCCGCCACACGCTCGTCACGCTGACGGCGGGCGGGTGGGGCGCGGCATTCGCCCGCGACCCGGCGCTCGCGAGTGATCCGCTCGTGCGCGCATGGGCCGAACGCGGCTGGCCGCTGATCGTGCGTCGCGCGTCCCCGGACGAAGCCGATGCCGGCCGCGTGCCGCTCGGCCTGCCGCTGCCGCCGTCGGCGGGCAAACGGCGCATCGCGCTGAACGTGGCCGCCGACGCGCTCGCGACGGTCGGCCCGCTGCCGACCTTGACGGCCGTGCTCGCCGCCGCGCCCGCCGCGTGGCATGCGCCATTGCG
>NZ_JACFYV010000487.1:0-394 GCF_016759955.1 Burkholderia sp. KCJ3K979 | reverse complement strand
GCTGGCGGTGGAGCGGGTCCGCACCGAGGCCAAGGCCAGCTTCGCCAGTACCATCTCCGGAACCGACCTGATCGTCGGCGCGCGCTCCGGCTCGGTGAACCTGCTGCTCTACTCGGTATTCCGCATCGGCAACGCGACCAACAACATCCGCTGGGACAGCTACCGGCACTTCGCCGAAAACCCGCGGGTGAAGTGGGCGATCCCGATCTCCCTCGGCGACTCGCACCGCGGCTACCGGGTAATGGGTACCGATGCCGGCTATTTCGAGCACTACCGCTACGGCCGCGGCCAGGAACTGCAACTGGCCGAGGGCCGCGCCTTCGGCCAGGACCTGTTCGACGTGGTGCTCGGCGCCGAGGTGGCCGAAGCCCTGCACTACAGGCTCGGCGAGAAG
>NZ_JACFYV010000486.1:0-398 GCF_016759955.1 Burkholderia sp. KCJ3K979 | reverse complement strand
GAACAAAGCGGGCGTTTCCAACCTGCTGGATATCCTTTCTGCGGTAACGGGCCAGAGCATTCCAGAACTGGAAAAACAGTTCGAAGGCAAGATGTATGGTCATCTGAAAGGTGAAGTGGCTGATGCCGTTTCCGGTATGCTGACTGAATTGCAGGAACGCTATCACCGTTTCCGCAACGATGAAGCCTTCCTGCAACAGGTGATGAAAGACGGCGCAGAAAAAGCCAGTGTACACGCTTCCCGTACGCTGAAAGCGGTGTACGAAGCGATTGGTTTTGTGGCGAAGCCGTAATATCAAAACGCTCGGACGGTCCCCTCGCCCCTTTGGGGAGAGGGTTAGGGTGAGGGGAGCAGGCAAGCGCCAGTGGGAATTACCCTTTGCTCGCATTGTCGAATAA
>NZ_JACFYV010000485.1:0-403 GCF_016759955.1 Burkholderia sp. KCJ3K979 | reverse complement strand
AGTTAGATTTTATTATCTCCCCACAGCATGTATCTGCACGAGTTCAGGAACTGGAAAACCTGACTATCAGTGAACTACCACCGCTGCGATTGGGCTTTCTCGTTTCTCGCCGTTATGAAGGGCGACAGGAGCAAGAGCTGCTTCAGGAGCTGCCCTAGCTACAAATGCGCTTTCAAAACCGGGCTAACTTCGAAGCAATGATTGATGCGAATATGCGTCCTTGTGGGATCAATCCAACCATTATTTATCGTCCCTATAGTTTTATGGCTAAAATCAGCGCCGTGGAGCGGGGACATTTTCTGACGGTGATCCCGCATTTTGCCTGGCGACTGGTGAATCCGGCAACGCTGAAATATTTTGATGCGCCGCACAGGCCGATGTATATGCAGGAATATCTTTATTC
>NZ_JACFYV010000484.1:0-404 GCF_016759955.1 Burkholderia sp. KCJ3K979 | reverse complement strand
ACATACGGGCGACAAAATTTTCGACAGTATTACTAGCAACGCGGTAGCGGAACCAGACGGTAGCGCTTCTGAAACCAATCTTTTTGCCATGCTGGATAGCGCCATCGCAGCCCTGAAAACGCCGGTCGCGGATAGCGAAGCGGATAAAGAAACCGCCGCTGCGGCACTGGATAAAACCAACCGCGGACTGAAAAACTCGCTGAACAATGTGCTGACTGTTCGCGCGGAATTAGGCACGCAACTGAACGAACTGGAGTCGCTGGATTCATTAGGTAGCGATCGCGCTTTAGGGCAAACGCAGCAGATGAGCGATCTGGTTGATGTGGACTGGAATGCAACTATTTCATCTTACATCATGCAGCAAACGGCATTGCAGGCATCGTATAAAGCATTTACCGATATGC
>NZ_JACFYV010000483.1:0-404 GCF_016759955.1 Burkholderia sp. KCJ3K979 | reverse complement strand
AACCTGAACAAGGTTTGTATGTGACGGATTCCCCTTAGCGAGAGGAGACGGACGTTGAGTGGTCAGTACGTTAATACAACCGCCCTTATCGACACGTTTTGTATCCGGGTCATACCAGGCACCTTCACCCAGTGCGACCACACCCGGCATCATTCGTGGCGTCACTTTCGCCTCAATATGAACCTCACCACGATCGTTAAAGATCCTGACTTTATCGCCGTTGTTGATACCGCGTTTTTGCGCATCAAGCGGGTTGATCCACATTTCCTGACGGCAAGCTGCTTTCAGCACATCAACGTTGCCGTAAGTTGAGTGAACGCGAGATTTATAGTGGAAACCCGTAAGCTGCAGCGGATACTGTTTGTTCAGCGGATCCTGATAACTTTCAAAACCCGGCGTATAGA
>NZ_JACFYV010000482.1:0-405 GCF_016759955.1 Burkholderia sp. KCJ3K979 | reverse complement strand
AGCCAGTTTTCCACGGCGGCCACCCGTCGGCTGATCGCGCCGTGCGTGACGCCGGAGACGTCGGCAGCGGCGAGAAACGAACCCTCGCGCGCCACCGTGCAGACCGTCTCCAGGCTCGCGAGCGGCGGCCGCGGGCCCGGCATCGGCGCGGCGACCGACAGCCCGCCGGCGACCCGACGCGCACGCGCCGGACCGTCGGCACGCCGCGCGTCCGAGCTGTGAGCCATATTCATATCCGGATGTTGATCTGTGCGCTAGCTTAGCATCTCGCCACGCCGCACCATTGCCGCATGAATACTCTTTCGTCATCGACGTCGCGCGGCGCGCGACAGCCGCTCGTCGCGGCAGCCGCGGTGGCGTTCACGATCGTCTCGTGGGCGTCCGCCTTCCCGTTCATCCGGATCG
>NZ_JACFYV010000481.1:0-416 GCF_016759955.1 Burkholderia sp. KCJ3K979 | reverse complement strand
TGGAAGCCGTTAGGTAAGACTCAGAGCTATAGCAACGAAGAGCTGAATAATGCGCCGCAGTTTAATCCAGAAACGCTTTATGCCAGTGATACGCTGATTCGCTTTAACGGTGAGAACTACATTTCTCAGAGTAAAGTGCAGAAAGTTTCTCCTTCTGACAGCAACCCGTGGCGTGTTTTTGTTGACTGGACCGGAACCAAAGAGCGCGTAGGTACGCCGAAGAAAGCGTGGCCGAAACACGTTTATGCACCGTATGTCGACTTTACGCTGAATACGATCCCGGATTTGGCTGCGCTGGCTAAGAATCATAACGTCAACCACTTCACGCTGGCGTTTGTGGTGAGTAAAGATGCGAACACCTGTCTACCGACATGGGGTACCGCTTACGGTATGCAGAATTACGCTCAGTACAGCAA
>NZ_JACFYV010000480.1:0-417 GCF_016759955.1 Burkholderia sp. KCJ3K979 | reverse complement strand
CAGCGGTTGACGTTGTGATCCGCGCAGGCGGCCCAGCTCACGGATCACCTCAACACCGTTCATTTCACTGTGCGCCATGTTTTGCCAGAGGCGCTGTTGGGTCTGTTGCATCTGCTCTTGCAACGTCACCGGCGCTGAGAAGTTAAAATCAACCAGCGTGACGGAGGTAAAATCACCAATCAACTGGTTGATTTGCGGATGGATCGGCTGGCGATTGAAGAACGTCAGGTTCAGCGTAAATGTTGTGGTACGGCTCCAGCGCTCAAGGGTGGCGGCAAACAGCGTGAGCAGCGCGGCAGACGGTGTGACGCCTTGCTGCTGCCAGCGCTGTTTCACGGCCTGCCATTCTGTCTTGCCGATCGTCGATTTGAAGGTGGTGAAGTGTGGCGTTTCCGGGGGCGTCTCAACCACCGGCAG